>JBJFDD010000025.1:0-3251 GCA_051889815.1 Candidatus Cryptobacteroides sp.
AAGACCTGAAGTGGCGACACCACCGGCATTGGAAGCCTTGCCCGGAGAGTAGAGGATACCGGCCTCCTGGAACACGGCAATAGCCTCAGGTGTAGAAGGCATGTTCGCGCCTTCGGTCACGCAGTAGCAGCCGTTGGCGACGAGAGTCTTAGCATCCTGCTCATTGATTTCGTTCTGGGTGGCGCAAGGCATTGCGATGTCGCAAGGAACGGCCCAAGGACGTTCATTCTCGAAATATTTGGCGTTCGGATATTCATTGACATATTCCTTGATACGCCCCCTGACGACATTCTTGAGGTTCATGACATACTGCCACTTCTCCTCGTTGAGGCCTTCCGGATCGTAGATGTAGCCGTTCGAGTCGGAAAGTGTGACGACCTTTGCGCCAAGGCTCATTGCCTTCTTCGCAGCGTACTGAGCGACATTGCCCGAACCGGAGATTACAACCGTCTGGCCTTCGAACGACTTGCCCCTGAGGGCGAGCATCTCTTGCGCGAAGTAGCAGGCACCGTAGCCGGTAGCTTCCGGTCTGATGAGGCTTCCTCCCCAGGCAAGACCCTTTCCGGTGAGGGTTCCGGTGAACTCATCACGGAGTCTCTTGTACTGGCCGAAGAGATAGCCGATTTCGCGGCCGCCGACACCGATGTCACCTGCAGGTACGTCGGTGTCCTGACCGATATGTCTCTGGAGTTCAGTCATGAAGCTCTGGCAGAAACGCATCACTTCAGCATCTGACTTTCCTCTCGGGCTGAAATCGGAACCGCCCTTTCCACCGCCCATCGGAAGGGTCGTAAGGCTATTCTTGAAGGTCTGCTCGAAGGCAAGGAACTTGAGGATGCTGAGATTGACGCTGGCGTGGAAACGTATACCTCCCTTATAAGGTCCGATCGCGCTGTTCATCTGGACCCTGTAGCCTCTGTTGATCTGGACCCTGCCGTTGTCATCCATCCATGGGACACGGAACATGATGACCCTTTCAGGCTCGGCCATCCTCTCCATGATCTTAAGGTCCATAAGATGAGGGTTCTGGACGATGTAAGGAGCGACGCTGGAGACAACCTCGCTTACTGCCTGATGAAATTCATTCTCTCCCGGATTCTTCGCGATGAGAGCGGACATGAAATTGTTGACGTACTTTTCTGAAACTCTGTCCATTGTGCTGATTGTTAAGTTGTTTTATAATGTAGTGTTACGGATCTTTTCAGCCTGTGCCTCACGGTAGGCGTCAAGTCTTGCCGCCAAAGTCCCATCACCCAGGGCAAGAATCTCGACTGCGAGGATGGCAGCATTCTTCGCTCCGCCGATTGCTACAGTTGCGACAGGAATGCCCGTCGGCATCTGGACCATCGAGAGCAGCGAATCGAGCCCTCCTAGGTTCCTGGTGGCCATCGGCACGGCAATGACCGGAAGAGGCGTAAGTCCAGCAGCGACTCCCGCCAGATGGGCGGCTCCCCCGGCACCGGCGATAACAACACCGAAACCCCTGTCCCTGAGAGATTTTGAATATTCAAACATCAGGTCCGGAGTTCTGTGGGCGCTGATGACGCGGGTCTCATATTCAACTCCGAATTCTTTTAGCATCTGCTCGGCTCCCGACATTACTTCGTAGTCGCTGGTCGAGCCCATGATGATGGAAACTTTCATTTTGTTGTTATGTTGTTTGTTTGAACACGTCTATGCCTCCTCCCACTGCTTGCGGAGAAGGTTGACCGCATCGGTGACTATTGTTGCACGGTCCTCGCCGGCCATTCCGCACTCGAAGCTGACGTACTTGTCGTAACCCATCATCTTGAGAGCCCTGAAGCCGTCGACATAGTTGTCCAGTTCGCCATTCTCGCCGGGCATCTGACGGGTTCCGCGGCTTGCGATGTGGACGTGCTGAAGGTACTTCTTGCCAGCTGACATCAGAGCTCCGAAATCGGACGTCTCCTCCTTCATGTGCCAGAAGTCACCCATCGCCTTGACACCTTCGCTGTCGGCATCCCGGGCTATTGCAGCAGCATCTCCGACAAGGCGGAGGTAAAAGGCCTCAGCCCTGTTGAGCGGTTCGAGGATTACGGTAGTGCCGTTCTCCTTTGCGAATTCTCCGAGAACATGCAGTTCCTCGCAGAGGTAGTTGCGGGTGTCCATCGTGTGAGGCTTGCAAGGCAGCTGGCCGTTGAATGCCGGAACCATGATGACTCCCGTGGAGCCGATCTTGCCTGCCGCAACGATGATTTCACGCATTGTGGTGTCAAAGAGTTTCTTCACCTCGGGATCTTCGGCCAGGATGAATCCCTCGAAACCTGCACAGATGGCAGAAACCTTGATGTTGCGTCCGGAAAGGGCGGCGTTGATTTCATCCACCCTCCCTGCGAGTCCGCGTCCGCCCGGCTCAAAGCCGTTGACTCCAAGACTTTCCATGAAGTCCAGCTTCTCGGCAAGACTCTCCCCGGGGGCAGTCCCCTCCTGGAAAGAGATGTTGAGGACGCCAGTGTCGGCCTTCTTTGCATCTTTGCATGAAGAGGCGCAACCCGGAAGCAAAGAGGCAGCGGCAAAAGCCGCTGTCCCTGTTGCAGAAGTTTTAAGAAATGATCTTCTGTCCATAGGCTTGGATTATTTGCCGGTTCCCGGTACCGGTACGGTGTACTTGGACATGTCAAGAGGTCCGAGTTCGAGCTTCTCCGGCATGTAATCCATCTCGGAAGCGCTGATGTCGTCCCAGCTGACCTGCGCGCCGGTGTAGGCAGCCTCACGTCCCATGACTCCGCAGAGAGTGGACATTCCGCACTCGCCGGATTCAACGTGGGTGGTACCCTTGCGGATGTGGTTGACCCAATCCACATGCTCGAGGGTGTAAGGATCGTGCTGCTTGTACTCGGCGGCAGCTGCCTCACTGTCGAACTGCCAGATGATGTTGCCCTCGAGGTCGCGGATTGCGAAATCCTCGGAGTTCCACCATCCCTTGGTACCGTGTACCCGCTCGCTGACCTTGGTGGCGGTACCGTCAATCTGGCGGCACATGGAGTGGAGATGGACACCGTTCTCGTATTCAAAGTCGACATCGAAGCAGTCATACTGGTCACCGGTCACCCTGCGGTGACGGGCACCGATTGCCCTCGCGGCGATAGGGTGCTTGTAGCCGAACATCCAGTTCTCCCCTCTCCAGAACCGGGCATATACGCAGCAGGTCCTTGATGCACTCCTCGATATTGGACATCCTGAAGATGCAGTTGGGAGCCGACGCATGGTGGAACACAAAATACTATTCA
>JBJFDD010000026.1:0-3242 GCA_051889815.1 Candidatus Cryptobacteroides sp.
TTTATTTCCAATTGTTTAGGTCGAGGAGGATAAATTTACGCAAAGTGTCGAGAGCAGTGGCCGCAAAACGCTCTATGTTGCGCTTCCTGTCGTTGGAATACTGCACTTTCACGGAGGTGCATCCCCTAGGTCCTGCAACTCCGATGCAGACTGTCCCGACCGGATTCCGCTCATCTCCCTGCGGGCCGGCGAGTCCTGTAGTGGACACTGAATATGTGCTTCCGGTGAGCTCTCTCACACCCTTCGCCATCGCGATTGCGACCTCTTCCGAGACTACACCATATTCTTCGATCACACTGTGGGGAACGCCGAGAACTTTCTCCTTGATTTCTATCGCATAGGATGTGACTGAGCCGAGGTAATATTCAGACGCTCCGGGAACTGAAGTGACAAGGCTTGAAATCTTGCCTCCCGTACATGATTCCGCGGCGCTCAAGGTCATTCCGGAACCTCTGAATATTGCACCGACGGCATTTTCAAGAGTGTCGTCTGCAAATGAATATGCCATCTCTCCGAGGTAAGGTAGCAGTTCCTTGAACTTGCTGTCTATCCTTTCTTCCTCTTCCTTTGCATCTCCGCTATAGATAGACAGGCGCAATCTTATGCCGGTCAATGGATTAGGAAGGTATGCGAGGTGCATGTCATCGGGAAGGGAGTCTTCCCATGGCTCAATCAGTTTGGAGAGGGCAGATTCGGCAATCCCATAGACCATCAGGCATTTGTGGAATATGTCGGAGGTGCTGTAGTGCTTCCTTATGTCCGAGATGACGTCAGGAAGGGCTCCTGCAGTCTCAAATGGCACTCCCGGCATCGAGTATAGGGTTGCCTTGCGGCGGAAGCGTTCCTCAGGGAAGCGGAAAACCATGACAGGGGCCGTTCCGAGATGGTTGACGATGACTTCGCAAGTGTCCGGAACTGATGCCTGGGCTTTGTTGATGTCCAGCATGTCCAGACCCCTGGAGGAGAGTATCCTCCTGATTTCCTTGAGTTGGCGCTCATCTTCGTAAGAGTGTTCGCTGCCGCTCAACCTGGCGAGGGCTGCCTTGGTTATGTCGTCCTTGGTCGGTCCAAGACCTCCTGTGGTGATTACTATGTCGTTGCGGGAAAGTTCTTCGGACAGGACATTGATGATTTCGTCGGTGTTGTCTCCGATGGACACCATCCTTGTGACCCTGATTCCGGCGTCCTCCAGGGAGCGGGCAATGCTGGATGAGTTTGTGTCGACAATTTGACCGATGAGAATCTCGTCACCGATCGTGCAGATTGATGCTGTTGTCATGTCAGTCGGTTGATTGTTCATGTGTTGGTTTTACTTTCTCAAGATGTTTGAGGGTCTTTTTTACCAGGGATGGGCCTTCATAAATGAATCCGGTCAACATCTCGACAAGGGCTGCTCCGGCATCCAGCATCTGTTGTGCCTGTTCCGGAGTCATGATGCCGCCGCAGGCAATCACAGGCAGGCGGTCACCGGTGTATTCGACCACATGCCGGACTATCTGAAGGTTCTTCTGGAAGAGCGGGGCTCCGGACAGGTAGCCCTTGCCGATTCTTTTCAGCCTTTCCCGGCTTGTCTGCAAAGAATCCCTTGATTGGGTTGCGTTTCCGACGACGACTCCGTCCACTCCGGAAAGCATGCAGTAGCGGAGGAGCCGGTCCATGTCATCAAGGGGCATGTCGGGGGAGACCTTGACCAGGATCGGCTTGTAGTTGTCGTAGCATATCCGCAGGTCCAGAAGCATGTCCAGGATGCTTTCGGAAAGGGCTGCGGTCTTTCGTATGTCGGTATCGAAGGAGATGTTGATTGTCAGGATGTCGACGAAATCGTACAGCATCGAAAAGGACCTGGAGTAGTCTTCCTTGATGGTCTCCAGGGTAATGCTCTTGCGGTTGTGGGCGATATTCCCGGATATTATGACTGTCCCTCTATGTTTGTTCTTCAGGTTCTCGATAGCCACATTGACTCCTTTGTTGTGCAGGCCTATGCGGTTGATGATTGCCTTGTCCTGGATGAGCGGAAAGATTCTCGGCTTCGGATTTCCTTCTTCCGGTTCAGGGGTGATGGAACCGACATCCAGGAAGGAAAAACCGAACCAGGAGAGCTCGTCACAGTACTCTGCGTTGGGGTCAAGACCGGCTGCCAGTCCGACAGGATTGTCGAATTCCAGACCGAAGACATTGGTTTTAAGCGTAGTGGAATGGTATCCGAAGATCAGCTTTACAAGTTTTCCGGCGAAGGGGAGAGTGCGTATGACCTTCAGGGCCAGAAGTATCTGCCTGTGGGCTACTTCCGGCGAAAGCTTCATAAGAATATTCCTTACTGTTTTGAATAGCATTGGCTGTGTATCAAACTTGAAAATCCCGCCGGAAGAAGGGGAGCCGTCCCCCGGTTGACCGGCAGAATTCCAAATTTAACGATATTTTCGTAAATGTTATAGCACGTGAGGACCTATTTGATTTCTTTGTAGGTTCCGTCGTTGTAGAATATCAGAATCTTGGATATGTGGGTTTCCTGCGATCCGCTTCCTGATACCCGGTTCCCGGACGGCATGGGGTTCCCGGAGAGCATGGGATTCCCGGAGAGCATGGGGTTCCCGGACGGCAGTTCTGTCTGTGCATTGCGTCCGCTTTCCCCGGTAGCCGGAAGAGCCGGTGGCACTTCATCCTTGAACAGTTCATTCCCGTCAGGTCCCTGCGGGAAGAGAGTCCGCTCGCCCTGGTTCTTGTACATCCTGCCCTTGCCGGTTATCAGCCACTCGATGTTGAGATTTGAGTAGCGTCTTGCAACACTCTCAATGAATTCGAAGCCGGGTTTGTTCCTGCCGGCTAGGACATGGGAGACGCTGGCCTTGGTCACCCCGATGCTTTCGGCAAAGGCGGATTGCGTGATGTTCTCGGCAGCGAGAAACTGTTGGAGACGGTTGTTCATGGCGGTGATGTCAAGGTGATGTCAATCTGTTTACAAAAATAATCAAAAAGTTTGTTAAAATCAACGAATATGATGATGTAACAAATGTTAAAGAGTAAACACAAATAATGTAACTCGCATCAAAACTAATTTAGATGAATATTCATAAATTATTGGCAATTCATTAATTAGATATTAAAATTAGTATAATTTTCCGGAGTACCGGGCAGCAGTTTGCGCAATTTACTCGACAAGGTTGAATCAATACTTCTACAAGATTAGCATAATATTCTGATATTCATAATGTTAAATCAAGCATTTGGGATTAATTAGCTTT
>JBJFDD010000027.1:0-3239 GCA_051889815.1 Candidatus Cryptobacteroides sp.
GCAGATTCATCCAGGCCGCGGCCATGCGAGAGGTAGGCCCGACAAAGCAGACCCCAGATAGACTTTCATATATTCATAAACAATCATGCACTCGTCCAACCATTTAGCAATCATAGGCGCACTGCTCCTCCTTTCTGCCATTGCCGTTTCTGCGCAGGAATCACTCAGGCAACGCATTGCACAGGATCCGCTTGTCGCTGCGGGTAATGGCAATGTCTATCCCGCCCCTGCCGTTCGTCCCGGAGCCCCCAAAGCGCCAAAAGGCTTCAAGCCATTCTATATCAGCCACTACTCCCGCCACGGGTCACGTTGGCTCATCAGCGAAGAAGACTATACGAAGCCGCAAGGCATATTGCACAATGAATATGCGAAAGGCAATCTCACGCCTCTCGGAGAAGATGTGATGCGACGGCTCGACATCGTGTGCAAGGCAGCAGAAGGACGCTATGAGGAACTCACTCCCAAAGGAGCCGCCCAGCACAGGGACATTGCCACAAGGATGTACCGCAATTACCCTGAGGTACTTGGAGGGAATGCCAAGGTCCGCGCCCGTTCCACAACGGTGGTAAGATGCATACTGAGCATGACAGCCTTCACCAACGCCCTTTCCGCCAGCAACCAATCACTTGAAATACAAGCGGATGCAAGCAAGCATGACATGTATTACATGAACTGGCACGACCCGGAACACATCGTTCCTGACGTGAATATGTCGACAGTGACGGACAGCCTGGACAAAGCCGTAATCGACTCGCGAAGATTCATGGGCTCCATATTCAGGAATCCGGAAGGCATCAGCCCCTCATTCTTCCAGGAAATGTACATGATTTGCGGCAATGTCCAGGGCACCACAGTTCCTGAAATATCATTCTGGGACCTCTTCAATGCCGAAGAACTGTACTCCCTCTATTTCTGCAGCAACGCCGGATGGTATTTCAACCACGGCAATTCGCCGGCAAAAAGCAACATGCGTCCGTTCGTGCAGACCAACCTCCTTCGGACAATCATTGCCCAGGCCGACGATGCAATCACGACCGGTGAATATGCCGCAGACCTCCGTTTCGGACACGACGGAAACCTCTCTTCCCTCGTCACACTGATGAACCTCAATGGCTTGGGAGCATCAGTCCAGGACATCATGAACATCTCTGAGCACTGGAGCATCACTGACATCATTCCAATGGCAGCCAACCTCCAGATGGTATTTTACCGCAACAAATCTGGTGAAGTGATTGTCCACTTCGACCTGAACGAAACGGAGGCGGCACTCCCCCTGGAAACCTGGCAGGACTCGGTCCGGAAGCCTTCCCCGGCCAAATTCTACCGCTGGTCCGACGTGAAATCCTACTGGAACAGAATCCTCGAGAATTCCCCGGTGAAGTAGCCGTTCCGCAGCTCCAAGAGTCTATGGTCCAGAGCCTAGGCCTATGAGCACTGAGCCAAGTGACAAGAGCCAAGACACCAGAGAAAAACACCCCACCATGCCAACGGCAAGACCGACGTTTTACTTGCAGTACTACAATTCGCCTTGCGGCGAGATGCTCCTGGGGTCACTGGGCGATGAACTTTGGCTCTGCGACTGGATCGGCAGGGAGTGTGCGGAACGCAGCCTGCGGCGTATCGGCAGGCAGATGGAAGATGACTTCAGTATCAACGGTGGCTTCAGAATAGGAACCTCGGCGGTACTGGAACGGACAAAGATGCAATTGAATGAATATTTCGCCGGAAAGAGACGAGCCTTCGACATTCCCCTACACCCCGTGGGGACAGAGTTCCAGCGCCGTGTGTGGATGGCCCTGACGACCATTCCATATGGGGAAACCAGAAGCTACAAGGAGATAGCTGCAAGTATTGGCAACCCACAAGGAATCAGGGCCGTAGCCAAAGCTATAGGAACAAACGCAATCTGCATCCTAATCCCCTGCCACCGGGTAATCGGCAGCAACAGTTCCCTGACCGGCTTCTCGGGAGGCCTGGAAACCAAGAAACATCTCCTGGACATTGAACAGAATGCTTCGGTCAAGGACTGAATCAACAGGAAATCAACACTTTCCGGACAGGCTCCCCCCTAATAACCCACATCTGAGAGAACAACAAGATTGCCATGATAGAATAAATGATTATATTCGCGCAATAGTTCAAATATTCATAAACAATGAAACGACTATTCATCATGAGCCTGTTCAGCGCACTACTCGGAATATTCAGTTGCAACGCCCAGAATGCCAAATTCAAGAGCGTCAACGCACAGGAATTCGCAAAAGTAATCTCAGACACCACTGTCGTACGCCTCGACGTCCGCACTGCCGAGGAATATGCCGACGGACATATTGACGGAGCAATCAACATCGACGTGCTCAAGAGCGACTTCCTCAGCAAAGCTACAGCAATGATTCCCCAAAAATCAACCGTAGCCCTCTACTGCCGCAGCGGCAACCGCAGCAAACGCGCCGCCAACATGCTGTCCGCCAAAGGCTACAAAGTCATTGAGCTCAACACCGGCTACATCGGCTGGCTGAAAAAGTAGTGGCGTCATCATCATCAAACGCACAATGAAGACAATCGAAGTAGCAGCAGCCGTAATCAGGAAAGGCGACAAAGTATTTGCCACCCAGAGAGGTCACGGAGAATTCAAGGACTGGTGGGAGTTCCCGGGCGGCAAGCTGGAACCAGGAGAGACACCCCAACAAAGCCTGCAGCGGGAGATTCGGGAAGAACTTGATGCAGAGATTGAAATCGGCAACCTCATCCGCACCGTCGACTGGGACTACCCCGCTTTCCACCTGACAATGCACTGCTTCTGGTGCCGGCTCAAATCCGAAGACCTCACTCTCAACGAACACGAAGCCTCCGCCTGGCTCACGAAAGACACACTTTACTCCGTCCGATGGCTCCCGGCCGATGACGCCATACTCAAGGAAATCGAAAAAAAACTATAAACACCGACTTATGGACAATACTGTACTGATTATTATCATCGCGGCAGCCATTCTGCTGGTATATTTAGGCAATAAGAACAAAGAAAAGGAAAACAGTGAATATGATAAACTGACAGAGAAGAAGGATTATGCCGGGATCACGAAGACTCACTTCTGATATGCCATCATATGGTGCGTTCTGGCATGCCTGATCGTGATAGCAACAGTAGTCACAATAGTGACAGACGGTTTCTCAATCAAATCTGTCAAATTCATACTGGTAACAGCATTGTGCATCTATGCCGCGCTCATGAATTGGAA
>JBJFDD010000028.1:0-12006 GCA_051889815.1 Candidatus Cryptobacteroides sp.
AGGTCCGAAAAACATTACTACCTTTGCAGTGTATTAATAAACTCATACACTAATATAGCCCTGCGGTTCGGCGATATCAGTGCGTAAACAAAAAACAATAAGATATGATTCAAATCAACAACCTTGCGTTCAACTACGGAAACGTTCCGGTCCTGGACAACATCAGTCTGAACCTTGAAGAAGGGAGGATCTACGGTCTTCTCGGGGAGAACGGTGTGGGCAAGAGCACCCTGCTATCACTTCTTGCAGGAATGAAGAAGCCAAAGAGCGGAGAGATTTCAACTGAGGGGCTCAACCCCTATTCAAGAAGGCCGGACATTCTCGCAAACCAGTATTTCCTGACAGACGAACTGGCTACTGTCAATGCCGAGGCACAAAAGTGGGCCAGGATGAACGGACAGTTCTGGCCGGATTACGACCATGACAAATTCCTCGGAATCATGGCCGAGTTCGAGAACGACCCGACGAGGAAGATGAACAGGATGTCAGCAGGACAACTTAAGAAAACCCACATCGCTTTTGCCCTTTCCTGCAACGTGAAGTATCTATTCATGGATGAGCCTACAAACGGGCTGGACATCCCGTCAAAGACATCCTTCCGTTCGGCTGTGATGAAACACACCCGCGAAGATGCGGTCATCGTCATCAGCACACATCAGGTCAGGGACCTGGAAAACATCATTGACCCGATCATCATCCTGGACAGGCAGGATGTGCTGCTGGACGCCGGCATCGAAGAAATCACCTCGAAGCTGTTCTTCGACTACGGCAGCCAGATCCACTCCGACAGCTACTACAGCGAACAGCTCCCGGGAGGTTTCATCCAGGTACGTCCCAATCCGGAAGGAGTGGAAAGCAAAGTCAACATCGAAGCCCTCTTCAACGCCGTGCACAAGCACAAGGAAGCGATGAAGGCATTATTCACAAGATAAGCGAAACTGCCATGAACAATACATTCAATTTCGGAAGATTTTCAAGAATCTTCGTCCATGATCTCCAGAAGTCAGTCCAGAACTATGGAATTACCTTCCTTGTCCTTGCCCTGCTTCCAATCCTCGCACCGCTGTGCTACGGAGTCTTATCCCTGTGCATCGACCTCGAGTGGAGTGTTCCCGGACTCCTGACCAGAGCCCTGCTGTTCTTTCTGGCAGGCACCGTCATGATCCTGAGTTTCGCGCCGAGTGTCTTCGGCAAACTCACAGACAAGAGACACGGAACAGAGTTCCTGATGATTCCGGCATCGTCCTTCGAGAAGTTCCTTTCGATGACAATCATAACCAGTTGCATCGCTCCCCTGCTCCTCATCCTCGCCTATGGCCTTGCAGATTGGCTGGCTATCGGAATAAGGCTTTCGGAAGGAGAACCGCTCTTCAAGTTCCTGGTCCGCAACTGGGTAATCGGAGAAGATACAGTTGTTGTACACATCGGCTCCATAGCAGCCCTCTCAACAGGTCTTACCTCGCTTGTAATCCTCCTGGGTTCCATCTATTTCAAGAAGTTCAAGGTTGGAAAGACCCTTCTGGTGATGTTCGTCCTGTCAATATTGCTGTCCCTGCTTTCCGCTCCGCTCATCAACCTGATTGCAGGCAACGCCGAGGTGATTGAGCGTTTTGCAAACGAAATCGGAGACTGGATAATTGCCAACACAGGGAAGTTCAACATCTATCTCAACATATTCGTCGACGCAGTGTATGTCATTGAATATGCCGTGGTACTCACCCTGATATTCTTGAGAATCAAAACCATGAAGCATTAATGACATGGAATTCACAGAAAACAGACCTATATACCTGCAGATCAGCGATGCTATCTGCGAGAAGATTCTCTCCGGAGAGTTGAAGTCCGAAGACAGGATGATGTCCGTCCGTGAATATGGTGCCCTGATCGGCGTGAACCCCAACACGGTGATGAGGACCTACGAGAAACTCACCACTGAAGGCATCATCTACAACAAGCGGGGAATCGGCTACTTCGTCTGCCCTTCCGCACGGGAGAAAGTCCTCGGCAACGAGAGAAAATCATTCCTGGAGAACGAACTGCCGGCAATCCTCAAACGGATGCAGCTTCTGGGGATTGAGCCCGGGATATTCATGACAGAAATAAATAATATTCAAAAATGACAACAATGATGGAAGATAAAATAATGATGTGCGTCATCATGGCACTGCTGGCCTTCATGCCGCAGTCATGCATGATCAGGGTAAGCACTTTCGCCAATCACGAAGGTGTCGTCGTAGGAAGCGGCAAACTGACTGAAATAAAAATTGAAGACCCGGAAGAATTCGATGAATTCACACTCAGCATCCCGATGGATATCGAATATTCCTACGGCGAGCCGTCCGTGGTGATAACCTGTGACGAAAACGCTGCAAAGTACATCGATGTCAAGCAGTCCGGCAACTCTCTGGAAATTGCGATGACCAAAGAAAAGGCGACCCTGACCCGTTGCTCAGTAACGGCAAGGATAAGTTCGCACAGCCTGAAGAGTGTCACAATTGCCGGTGGCGGGTCTTTTGAAGCGAAAGGGATTGACGAAAAGGAATTCGTAGCCACGATTGCAGGTTCCGGAGACATTGACATCTCGGGTCTCAAGACCGGCAGCCTGAAGCTGGTAATCGCCGGAAGCGGAGACATCGACCTCGAAGGAGTTGATGCCATAGAGGTCAACGGTTCAATCGCCGGAAGCGGAGACATCGGCATCGAAGGCAAGGCAGAGAAGGCGACTTTCAGCATTGCAGGTAGCGGAAAAGTGGAATCCGACCACCTGGAATGCCCGATGAAGGAATTCAAGTAGCAGAACACCGGGCAGCCGGGTCAGCTTTTCCAGTGGCCTTCCGGGTCAGGTTTCACGGGACGCTATCCAGACGCCTGCGAGGGTAACGGCGCAGCCGATGATGGCAAAAAGGGTCATTCTCTCCCCGAGCACTATCGTGGCGCCCAGAAGAGTGAACAGAGGATTGAGGTAGATGTAATTGGAACTTCCGACAGTACCCAGTTTCTTGATCACCACATTCCAAAGTGCGTAGCAGCCAAGAGAAGCCACGGCTCCAAGGAAAAGAATATTCAGAAGCACCTTCGGCTCCATGAATCCCGTCAATGGGAAAGACCAGCCCTTGAGGAGAATAACCGGGATAATGGTCAGCAGACCATAGAAGAATACCTTTCGGCTAACCATAGCCGAAGGGTATTTTTCGAGCAATCCCTTGGTTACAATCGTATAGAGAGCCCAGGTCAGGGAAGCAAGCAAGGCAAGTGTATCCCCGACAAAACCAAGATGGAAGCCCTCACCCCCGCTGAACGCAATCAGGGCTATACCGGAAAGGGCAAGACAACCTCCCAACAGGGTCAGGCGGCCGATTTTCTCCCGACGTACAGCCGCATTGAGAAAAGCAGTGACCAGAGGCGTCGTACAGACAATGAATGATACATTGCTGGCAAGAGTGTACTGAAGGGCAGTGTTCTCGGACCAGAAATACAAGCTTCCGCCCATCACCCCTGCAACCGCCAAAAGCAGTTCATCCCTGACCGACCCGCAAAAAAGCCTCCACGGGGAGTGGCTCGACCGGGACAAATGACCATCTTCGGGGGATGCTGTGGACGGGCACGACAGGGACGAAGAACCATCTTCGGGCAAAGCTGCGGACGGGCACGACAGGGACTGCACAACAGGGGAGGTCGGACCGGAATGGTCTGTATCAGCCGGCATATTCCTGACACCTCCCCTGCCCCAAAGGCAGAAACCCCACATGCCTAGATAAGCCATTGCAAAACGCACCAGGAAAATCTCTTCCGGAGAAAGCCCGGACTGAAGCAGAACCTTGGTGGAAATGAACGTAAGACCCCATATTGCCACAATCACTATGGCAAGAACATGAAAGAAAGTATTTGATGGTCCATTCTTCATCATCTACATGGGAAGTGTCCGGACGGGGGGAGGGTGTCCGCATTCCGGGCACAAATTTAACCAATTCTCCCGGATTAACCACCACGCCCCGGGACACTACCGTTTCTGGATACCCTCCGGCGCGAAATCACCAGGGGACGGAACAGGGACCCTGCCACCAAACCGATTCTGTTCCTGCCCGGAAGATAGCGAGGAAAGCACAGTCGAGGCCTTTCTCCCCGTTGCAATCCGAACAAGGCGCAACCATGCGGACAGCCTGAGACGTTTCCACCCAGCCACGGCAAATTCCAGGTTCATGGCGAGAAGCGTCCCCGTAACCGCAACAATGACAACAACTTCCAACAAAAGACTAATCAATGAATATACTGTAGCAATCATGGTACTTTGTGTTTGTTGCTGCAAAGATAAATCCAGCTTGTGCCAAACCAAAGCACATAATAAGCAAAACCGGAAAAAGAATCTACTCTGACACGGGGAGATGCCTCTGATGCGCAATCCTTGCCGCAAGTCCGGACGCAACCGGATGAAAGGCGGCATATTTCCGGAATATTCGTAAATTTGCAGGAAATGTGAATTGTGCGGTAGGGAGAAGTTTCGCAAGACGCACAACCTCACGATTTTGATGATTATTAACTTGCGGAACTTGAGTTGTTTATTTGATGAATATGTCAGGACGCGAGACTGAGGGGCTCAAGGGCCTCGGAAGAAAAACAGAATACAAGAGTGACTATGCTCCCCAGGTGCTGGAGACCTTTGTGAACAAACATCAGGACAATGACTACTGGGTGAGGTTCAACTGCCCGGAGTTCACGAGCCTGTGCCCGATTACCGGGCAGCCGGACTTCGCGGAGATCCGCATTGAGTATGTTCCCGATGTCAGGATGGTGGAAAGCAAGAGCCTCAAGCTCTATCTTTTCAGTTTCCGCAACCACGGTGACTTCCATGAGGATTGCGTCAACATCATCATGAAGGACCTTATCCGTCTGATGGACCCGAAGTACATCGAAGTGACGGGCCTGTTCACTCCGCGCGGAGGAATCTCCATCCATCCTTATGCCAACTACGGCCGTCCGGGGACGAAGTATGAGGAAATGGCCTCTTACCGCATGATGAACCACGATCTGAAATAGCGCCTCGAACACCGGGCCGCGTGGACTGGTGCACATAATCGGAGCGCGTCACGTTTCCGCTCCCTGAAGCCCATGTGGGATGACCAGCCGTCATAGAATCTGGAGGATGCCTCCGCCGGGAAATATCCCTTCGTTGGCGAAGGTTGTCCAGGCGTGGAGAATGTCCTTGGAGTTGTCGGCATATTCAGTGTCAGTCATTCCCTTGAGGAATTTTGCGTCGGACCATTCTTCCTTGTCGCCCAGGAGGAAGGGAAGTTCGATGCAGTGGCAGGCGCCGAACCTGTTGCCATGCGGATGCCAGTCGATGAAGTAGCGGGTCACATCCAATCCTGCGGCTTCGAGCCTATCGGCATATTCATCAGATGGCTTTATGAATATGCTGTCTGTCAGATGGCGGACCGCTTTCCTTCCCAGGCAGGTATTCAGGAACCTGCCGCTTTTGCTGACAAAGGGGGATGCGTCCTGCGCTGCATAGCCTATGACGGCTTTCAGGCCGCTTCGGACGACATGCGGCGGAATGTGCAGAAAGTCCTCAACCATGGGCATGAAAGTCAGGCCTGCCTTCATCCCCATAATCTTCTGTTGGGCGTCAAGCAACTCATCTACAGTGGCTTCTTCAGGGTCCTTGCCTAATTTGCGGAGAAAGGCACCGGTTATCCGGGAGGCTTCCCCCGGGGTGATGCTGATGCCAAGGGGAGCGCTTTGGAGAATTGCCTTGCTGAACGGCAATGGACCTTCCGCAGTTGCTATAAGGGCGGCAATCGACAGGGCGCCGGCCGACTGGCCGAAGACAGTGATGTCCGAAGGGTCGCCCCCGAATTCGGCGGCATATTCACGGACCCACCCGAGGGCTGTCTTCTGGTCACCGAGTCCAAGGTTGCTGATGCCCCTTCCGGGCAGATAAAGATAGCCGGATGCACCGAGCCTGTAGGAAATCTTCACGACTACCACCCTGCCTTCGCGTGCCATACGTCCGCAGCTGTAGCGCCTTTCCTCGCTGCCGCCCCTGATGAAGGAGCCTCCGTGGAGCCAGACCATGACAGGAAGGTTGCAGGCGTTCTCCGGTGAATATACCGAAAGGCAGAGTCTCCCGTCTTCGACTTCAGCAACCGGTTTCCCGTCTTTTACCTGTGCGGTGCGGGATGTCCGCTGCGGGCAGACGGTTCCGTAGCAGGTTGCATCGGTTCCCGGGAGCAACTTTTCGGGAACTGCCTCACGGAAAGGCTTGTAGCGGGCGAACGTGATACCCCTGAACACCCGTACGCCATCTTCTGTGATGCCTTTGACCAGGCCGTTTGCGCTGTATGAATACCCGGACGGTTCCTGCATATTCCTTTCTTAAAATACTGTAATCAGGCTTCAAAGATAGTGAATATTCATGAATATTTTTCCGAAGTGTCCCCGCAGGCTTGCTATTCAAAACTTAAGTGCCTACATTTGTATGATATAAAACAACGAAAACAATGGTGGAACAGGTAACTGTCTTTGTCCCGGCTTCAATAGCAAACCTCGGGTGCGGCTTCGACATCATGGGCATGGCCGTGGAGAGCGCCGGTGACATCCTCAGCATGGAAATGTCCGATGGCGACGGAATAGAAATCATCAACAGGACCGACTACGACATCCCGTCGAGTGTCGATGACAATGTGATGACTCCTTCGATACGTGCGATGCTGGCTGCTGCCGGTGTACGCAAGCATTTGAAAATCACTCTGATGTGCAAGATCATGCCGGGTAGCGGCATCGGCTCCAGTGCGGCTTCTGCAGCCGGGGCCGTCGTAGCGCTGAACACACTTCTCGGGAACCGTTTCTCGGAGAAGGAGATGGTCGAGTTCGCGATGGAAGGCGAGGCGCTCTCCAGCGGCGGTGCAAAGCATGCGGACAATGTTGCTCCTGCAATCCTCGGCGGAATTGTCCTGATCTGTTCCTATGCTCCATTTGAATATATCCGGATTCCTTTCCCGGATTCTTTCTGCGCTGCAATCGCACATCCTCGCATCACTGTCAAGACGTCCGAGAGTCGTGCAGTCCTTCCGAAGGACATCCCGCTCCACGACGCAATCCTTCAGTGGGCCAATGTGGGCGGCCTGGTGGCAGGTTTCATGAACAAGGACATGGGACTTGTCGGCAGGAGCATGCGTGATGTGATTGTCGAACCTTACAGGAAGCAGTTCATTCCGGGCTACGATGAACTCCACGAAAAACTTATCGCTGCAGGTGCAAAGGCCTTCAACATCTCCGGTTCAGGTCCTTCTGTCTTCGCCCTGTGTGAGGATGAGGTCAAGGCGAAAGAGCTTTGTGCCATCATGACAGACCATTTCCTGGGCAGGGGAATATTCGCGGATTCACTTGTTGCCCACGGCGACAACCGCGGTGCCCGGGTGATTTTCTGACATTCTTGCCGGGACCTTGCCGGACAGCCTTCGGGCGGCATCCGGGCAGTTTCCGGGCAGTTTCGGCCACGGAACGTTGCACCACTTCATGATCATGACATAAAACGAACTCTACAGATGAAATACTACAGTACACGAAACAAGGGTCTCCGCTGTTCCCTGAAGGAGGCTGCAATCAAGGGACTCGCTCCTGACGGCGGCCTGTTCATGCCGGAACGCATCCCGACTGCCGACCTGGACAAGGCTCTGTCCTATGGCACTTTCCCCGAGATGTCCGCCTATCTGGCATCTTTGTTCTTTGATGAATATTCCTACGACGAACTGCTGGAAATGACATCCGCAGCCTTCGCGTTTGACATACCACTGGCCGAGGTAGGTCCGGGACTCCGGACTCTCGAACTCTTCCATGGTCCCACCTTCGCTTTCAAGGATGTAGGCGCCGGTTTCATGGGCCAGATGATGGGCCGTCTGGCCGACAAGGGCAAACCGATAAATGTCATCGCCGCCACTTCCGGGGACACCGGCAGTGCCGTGGCAAATGGTTTCTACAAGGTCGCCGGGGTCAATGTGACCGTCCTTTTCCCGAAAGGAAAGGTCAGCCGTTTCCAGGAGAGCCAGATGACGACTTTGGGAGAGAATATCCATGCCGTGGCCGTGGATGGCTGTTTCGATGATTGCCAGGCAATTGTGAAGACACTCCTGGCCGACAGGAATTTCCATGACGAATACCGTCTCACTTCAGCAAATTCCATCAACATCCTGAGGTGGATTCCCCAGAGTTTCTACTACTTCTGGGCATATCGCCAATGGAAGGAGCGCACCGGTGGGGTGAGTCCGGTTGTTGTGGTTCCAAGCGGCAACATCGGCAATCTTGCCGCCGGGGTCCTCGCAATGAAGATGGGCCTCCCGATAGCTTCCTTCGTTGCTGCCAACAATGCCAATGACACGTTCTCCCGTTATCTCGAGTCCGGTGAATATGCTCCTGCTCCGACAGTTCCTACTGTTGCGAATGCGATGGATGTCAGTGCCCCGAGCAATTTCGAGAGGATAATGGACTTCTTCGGAAATGACTGGAAATCTGTCAATTCGATAATCCGTGGATGCACTTTCAGCGATGATGAAATCCGTGCCGCCATCCGTGAAATGAAGGAAAAGTACGGTTACCTCAGTTGCCCGCACAGTGCGACCGGTTACCTTGCCGCAAAACAGTACGGAGTTGATGGTTTCTGGCTCTCGACGGCCCACTATGCAAAGTTCATCGATGTGGTACGAACGGCTCTTGGGGAGGATATCCCTCTGATCGAGCCATTTGCAAGCATCAGCCAGCGCCAGGGCTCCTCATCCGAAGTACCGGTTTCCGCATCGGCCGTTGCCTCCCTGATTGCCTCCTGGTAGCCGTTCAGCCTGCCGTCTCCGATAGTCATTTGATTGCTTCCGCTGGTCTTGTGCCGGTGGTTTGCCGGGGGTGCCTCAGGCAGGGGCACCCAAACTACTAGTGCATCAGAGAGGCAGAGTGGAGGAAATGCCGGCCTTCAGCCAGATGCCCGGCTGGGGGATGTTGCCATAATCGTAGTACGGTCTATTCAGGATATTCTCACCCTCAAGATAGATCCTGATTCCCTTCCTGACCCACATCAGACGGGTATCCAGCAGGGAATACGGCTCATAGTCAACCAATATGCCCGACGGCTCAGTCGCATCGTACCTCTCGTAGGAACCGACCCTGTCCACGAACCGGTAAGTGATGTCCCAGAACAGGTTGCGCGCCAGGCGGACCTTGACCTCAGAGACGAACTTGTTCCTCAGGTACTCAAGGGCATACCTCGACTCAATACCCTCCTCAAGTGACTTGTCCTGGTCGATATGGCTGTAGGAGACATTGATAGCCTCAATCGGGAAGTTTTCGACTCCGGTGAGTACAGGGAGATTGAAACGGAGCGTGAGTTCTTCCCCAAAAGTGTTCAGCACCGTGTGGTTGACCGACTCCCAGAGAGGATCGGGGTCCGTACGGAAATCCCGGATCCAGTCGATCATCTGGGAACCTTTATGATAATAGAGCGAGAATACCGCACTGAATCCGGGACGGTAGTACTTCAAACCGCCTTCAATTGACTTCATTCTTTCGGGCTTCAGTTCCGGATCGGCCTTGTGGCCTCCGACCGAATAGTACAATTCGGTAAAGGTAGGAAGACGGAAAGAAGAATTGTACGAAGCATAAACCTTCCACTTGTCGGCGAAACGGTAACTCATGTCGATGCCGGGATAGACTCCGGAAGACTTTCCGTTTCCCGAATTGAAGACGGCACAAAGGCCTCCCGAGACCGTGAACCGTTTGAGGATGAGACTGTGCTCGGCATAGAAATTAAGATTGTTCCGGGACACTCCGTTGGTGTAATGTTCACCCTTGGGCTCAGAAAGAGGCTCACCGAGATTGGTGCTCACCACCCCTTCATTGCGGAACTCGGCTCCGAAAGAAGTCACACCTATGCGGCTTTGAGCCTCAAATCCGAGATTGGCTCCGAAAGTATTGGTCCTGTGATAGTTGAAAGGGACCTTTGAGGGGTCTGAACGGAAAAGTTCGAAACGGTCGAGACCCTGGTTCCAATAGGCTGAAGGCATGAATCTCAAGACCTTTCCCTTGGTTTCCCCCTTGACCGAAATGGTACTCTTCACAGTATGCTCGAACTGGTCGTCGTAACGGCTGCTGTAGAATGTGTTGGAACCGCAATCCTTCTGCGAGAAACCGCCCTGGACTGTCAGGGTGAAGGATGGTGCATCATATTCGGAAAGCAGGAAATACTTCTGGCCCTGGTAGTCGCTGTTCAGCCCGCCGGCCGAGTTGCGGCTGTAGCCGTCTGACCTGATAGCCCCCGCACTTGCCAGAAGTCCGAAACGGCCTTTTGACAGGCTGTAGGCGACATCCGTGTTGAATGTTCCATAGGAACCTCCCTCCACTTGGGCATGGACAGTGTTGTCCGCCGGTTTCTTTGTCACAATGTTGACTGCTCCGACCAGCGAGGACGTGCCGTAAACCCTGGAGGCAGGTCCTTCGAGGATTTCAATCCTTTCTATTTGGGAAAGGCTAACCGGAAAGTCTGCAGCATTGTGTCCGGTCTGGGGATCCGAAATGTTTATTCCGTTGAGAAGAATGGCTATCTGGTCGGAAGTGCCGCCCCTCATGCTGATGTCCGTCTGCATCCCCATCGGTCCCCGCTGCCGGACATCGACTCCGGCAACATGTTTAACAATATCATTTACCGTACCTGCAGGAAGAGAGGAAATCGCCATGCTGTCCATCACGGTGACAATCCTTGCGCTGGTGCCGAGGGTCATCGCGGTACGCGAGGCATGCACCGAAACGGCTTCCAGGGTCCTGACCGAATCCGCCCCTTCCCGGTTTGGCAACGAATATGCCGGGAAAGACACCATGACAATAGCAAAAAGAATCAAAAAACCTCGTTTCATTGTTTCGGAATATGTTCGTGTTTCGTATCACAAAGTTAATGTACAAGGCTGATTTTTCCGCACGGAATCGCCCCGGAAGTGACGAACGGGACGATGTATTTGGCGAACGGGACGCCATTTTCATCAAAAATCACTAACTTTGTCAGATATGCGCTTAACGAATTTCATACAGAAAAATGCCCTGCTCCTGTCGGTGACAGCAGCATTGGCAATTGTTTCCTCCTGTAGCGCTGAAAGGGGACCAGAGTCTCCTCTTGGACAGGACGGCCCGACGCAGGTAGTCCTTTGTCTTGGAGATGGGACCGGGTCAAGGACTGCCATCAATGACGATGCCGACGGCTTCGAATGGCAGGACGGAGACCGGATCTCCGTCTGGGCAAACAACAGTAAAGGTGACTATGCCCTTGAGAACCAGGTCTTCCGGATCCTTGCCAAAGGATACGAAAAAGACAAGGCATATTTTACCTCTACCCTATCATCACCGATGGCATCCGGGACATACACCTATAGTATTGTCTATCCGGTGCCGGATGCAGTGTCCGGAACCGATGCCCGGTTCACGATTCCTTCCGTCCAGGACGGAAAGGTTTCAGGAGGAATCGACGTTACGGTCAGCTCGCCTTTTGCCGGCCAGGCCCTGCAACCGATGGATGACTCGGATTTCGCCGGTGTGGCGACCGGGACGATGTCCGCACAGATGCACCACCTGCTGCATTTCCTGAGGTTCTACTTCCAACCCGGAGACAACCTTCTCGGGGAACCGGTCAGGAAAATCCGTTTTTCAATGCCGGAACCGGTTGCAGGCACTCTCACCGCTGACATAACCGACCCCTCTTCAACCTCCGTCTCGGACGGAAGCACCGAAATGGTTCTCCTGCTTGAAGAACCTCTTGAAGAATCCACTTCCACCAGCAGGCAATATTCAGTGGCGGGAATTATTCCGCCCGCTTCGGAATATTCAGTGACGGACTGCATGGAAATCACCCTGTACTCCGAAAACAAGATTGGAAGGCTCTCAACTGTTTCTCTTGCCGGAAGGTCTTTTGAACCGGGCCACGTGACCGGGGTCAGGCTTATTCCAAACACAGTGAGGGATTACTACACAATCACTTTC
>JBJFDD010000029.1:0-3238 GCA_051889815.1 Candidatus Cryptobacteroides sp.
CCTAATCCGATTGAATTTGAAAACGGATATGTGGCATTCGAGGACCTTCCTGAAGACAAGAGGAAGCCTGTTGATGATGACGACGATGATTTCGACGATGACGATGACATCGAGGATGATGACAACGACACCGAAGAAATCTACGATGAGGATGAAGACGAATAGGAAACTCGTCATCATTCTTGGTCCGACTGCCGTCGGAAAAACTGACCTGAGCATTGAAATGGCTCAGCAATATTCATCTCCCGTTATTTCATGCGACTCGCGGCAGATATACAGGGAGATGTCGGTGGGAACGGCGGTCCCTTCTGCCGGACAACTGTCTGCTGTAAAACACTATTTCATTCATTCTCATTCAGTTGAGAATCTTTTCACTGCCGGAATGTACGAGGTCCAGGCTCTTGCTCTGATCAATGAATTGTTCGCTCAGGGGCATGAGACTCTTGTCATGGCCGGGGGGACCGGCTTCTATGTGGATGCCCTTGTAAACGGGCTGGACGACTTTCCCGAGACGGATCCGCTCCTGCGTGAAAGTCTGACTGCACGCCTTCGTGAAGAGGGGGTCGAGTCGCTTCGCCTTGAACTGAAAGCTCTTGATCCTCAGAGCTATGCAACAATCGACATTGCCAACGGACAGAGGGTTGTGAGGGCCCTTGAGGTCTGCCTCATGACCGGGCGTCCTTTTTCTTCGTTCAAGACATCTCCAAAAAAGGAACGTGATTTCCAGATTGAGAAAATTGCTCTTACAAGACCGAGGGATGTCCTCTATGACAGGATTGACAGAAGGGTGGTCCGGATGATAGATGACGGACTGGTGGATGAGGTCCGCGCGCTTGAGAAATACCGCAACCTGCCGGCGCTTCAGACTGTCGGCTACAAGGAAATTTTCCAATGGTTTGATTATCAGGCCGGTCTGGTCCCTGAACAGGAACCCCGCACTCCCGGAGACGGGCCGGTCAAGACTCTTGACCGTGCCATTGAGCTGATTCAGCGCAACACACGCCACTATGCCAAACGCCAGCTCTCCTATTTCCGCCGCGACCCTTCCATCCGCTGGATGGAACTGTAGCCTCTTTTTCAGACGCCTCGCTCACCCGGTCAGTTTGCAACTTCGCAGAGGAACTTGACGCGCACAAGACGGACTTCCATCTCGTCGTAGTCACTGCCGAGCTCTTCCATGGCAGCCTCCAGAGAGTCGCTTTCGGCCTCTTCCTTGAAATACTCGTATATCTCGTCAATTACATCCTCGTCAAGATTCTGTTCCAGATAATAGTCAAGATTAAGCTGGGTTCCGGAATAGACGATAGCCTCAATCTCCGTCATAAGTTCTTCCATATCAAGCCCTTTCGCCTCGGCTATGTCCTCAAGTGGAAGCTTGCGGTCGATGCTCTGGATGATGAAGACCTTGTTTGCGGATTTGTTTACGATCGACTTCACGACAAAGTCGTCAGGCCGCATTATTTCATTCTCCTCGACATATTTTGCAATAAGTTCGATGAACTCCTTGCCGAATTTGCGTGCCTTGCCCTCGCCTATGCCCTGACAGTTTTTCAGTTCCTCCAGAGTCACAGGATAGGAAATCGACATGTCCTCAAGCGACTGGTCCGAGAAAATTACCCACGGCTGAAGGTCCTTCTTGCGGGCTACGTCCTTGCGCAGGCCTTTGAGCATGCTCAGAAGCTGCTCGTCGGCTCCTCCGCCTCCTCGTACGGCTGCCGCCTGTGCCGCTGAGTCTTCATCGTCGTCCTCGCCTTCGGCGAACACCCTGTCTTCGGTAAGCATGATGGTCTGCGGATTCTCGAAGAACGCCCTTCCGGCATCGGTGACGCTTATAAGTCCGTATGACTCAATGTCTTTATGCAGGAATTTCAGAATGATTCCCTGATGGATGACTGCACACCAGAACTTGAAGGAGTGGTCCCTTCCAGCTCCGAAAAGCTCCAGTTTGTCGTGTTTGTACGATTTGATCATTGCATTCACCTCTCCGGAGAGGATGTTGGCCAGGTGCTCCAGCTTGAAATGCTCGGGCAGCGAGCTTACAAGGTCGATGACAAGGGCCATTTCCTCCTTGCCGTCAAACTGCTTTTTCGGATGCAGGCAGTTGTCGCAGGCTCCGCAGTTGCATTCGTTGTACTCTTCTCCGAAATAGCTGAGCAGCAGCCTTCTGCGGCATGAGTTGGATTCCGCATAGGCCACGGTCTCCATCAGGAGCTGCCTTCCGATCTCCTGCTCCGCAACCGGCTTGCCCTGCATGAATTTTTCCAGCTTCTGGATGTCCTTGTAGCTGTAGAATGTGATGCACTGGCCCTCTTTTCCGTCTCTTCCGGCACGTCCCGTCTCCTGGTAATATCCCTCGATGCTCTTCGGGATGTCGTAGTGGATGACGAACCTTACGTCCGGCTTGTCTATTCCCATTCCGAATGCAATCGTAGCCACAATCACGTCAACCTCTTCCATCAGGAACTTGTCCTGGTTCTCCGCCCTTGTCTTTGCGTCGAGTCCGGCGTGGTAGGGAAGTGCCTTTATTCCGTTGATATTCAGCAGTTCAGCAAGTTCTTCCACCTTCTTGCGGCTGAGGCAGTAGATGATACCCGACTTTCCCGGGTTCTGCTTTATGAATTTTATGATGTCCCTCTTAGGGTCGGACTTGTCCCTTATTTCATAATAGAGGTTCGGACGGTTGAATGAGGATTTGAAGACCGTCACGTCCGTCATTCCGAGATTCTTGATGATGTCGCTCTGGACTTTAGGGGTGGCTGTTGCCGTGAGGGCTATGATAGGGGATATTCCTATTTCATCTATGAGAGTGCGGATACGGCGGTACTCCGGTCTGAAATCATGTCCCCATTCAGAGATACAGTGGGCTTCATCAATGGCATAGAACGAAATCTTCACTTCTTTCAGGAGGGCTACGTTTTCTGCTTTGGTCAGGGATTCCGGAGCCACGTACAGGAGCTTGGTCACCCCGGCGAGCAGGTCGCGCCGCACTTCGTTTATCTGGGACCGGCTCAGAGATGAGTTCAGAAAATGGGCGATTCCGTCGTTTCCGGACGTGAATCCTCTGATTGCATCCACCTGGTTTTTCATCAGGGCTATCAGAGGCGAGATTACAATTGCAGTTCCTTCCATCACAAGCGCAGGGAGCTGATAGCAAAGCGATTTGCCTCCTCCTGTCGGCATGAGGACAAATGCATTATTCCCGTTGACCAGGTGGGTTATCACGCGTTCCTGGTCACCT
>JBJFDD010000030.1:0-3229 GCA_051889815.1 Candidatus Cryptobacteroides sp.
GCAGGTTGAGAGTAGTGTAAACAACTGCGTTCAGACCGCCGATCTGAGTAAGCAGACCTGCAGGATCCATTCCCTTGCCCATCAGGTCAAGCGACTCCTTCATGTCATCGGTGTTGCCGCCGCTGATACCTACGATGTGGGTAGAAGCGTAGTGGACATTGTAGAAGTTGAACTTAGCGCTGAAATCGGTCTTGCTAGGGCCTGAGAAGAAGTTCAGGCAACCGTCCTGAGCGAGGATTGCATCACCCTGCTCGACAACCGGAGCGACAGGAGCCATGACGACAACCTCGTCGTAGCCTGTACCGCCGCTGATCTCCCTCAGGGCAGCGACAGCGTCACCTTCCTTGGTGTTGACATAGTGAAGCTCGATGCCACGGGATGCTGCATATTCCTTGGTGTAAAGGGATGCTGCACGGTCAAGGCGAGCCTGGTCGATGTCAGTCACGACGAAGAGTGAAGGATGACGATCCTCACGATGGAGAACATAGTTGATCATCGCAAGACCCATCGGGCCTACACCTGCAAGGAGAGCCATCTTGCCGTTCTCCTTGATGTCCATTGAGTGGACATAGCTGCCGGGAGTGGTGTGGTAGTTGGCGTGGATGGCGCCGACTACGCATGAGAGAGGCTCACTCAGGGAAGCCGGATAGAAAGCCTCACCATTGTAAGGAAGGAGGCAGCCCTGCTCCATCACCTCGTTAGGGATGATGACGTAGGTGGCGTCGCCACCGATGAAGCGGTATGAATATCCCGGGGCGGAGAGGATACCCACCGGACCGTCAGGATAGTTGATTGCAGGCTGGATTGAGAACTTGTCACCAGGTTTGAACTGGCCTTGCCACTTGCTTCCGACCTCGACGATTTCTCCTGCGAACTCGTGACCGATCATGGTAGGGTTCTCGGCGATGTCATCAGGGACCCTCTTGTGGTCGGATCCCTGGTGGGAAGACTTATAGGATGACATGCAGATGCTGTCACAGACAACCTTGGCAAGGATTTCGTCCTCCTTCATTGCAGGAAGCTCGAACTCCTCAAGCCTGAGGTCGCACTGGCCGTAGAGGCGTACTGCTTTTGTCTTCATATTCAATTAAGATAAAATTGTTGAAATTAGATACCCTTCTTGCTCCTGATGATTGCCTGGGCAGCAGTCATGTTGGTTGTAGGAACGTAGCCCTTGAGAGGAACGATCTTCTCGTTGATTGCATCGAGGAACCAGCTTGGCTGAGGGAAGAACGCCTCTTCGAGCTCGTGGCAAGGGGTGATCCAGTTGCGTGAACCGAGAACCACAGGTGCAGCGTCGAGGTAGTCGAAGCAGAGGTCTGCGATGTTGGCAGCGAGGTCGTTGAGGTAAGAACCTCTTGCGGCTGCGTCGCCGGCGATGATGATACGGCCGGTCTTCTTGACGGACTCGATGACCTTCTCGTAGTTGAACGGAACGAGGGAGCGGGCATCAATGACCTCAGCTTCCATTCCGTACTTTTCCTTGAGCTGCTTGGCAGCCTCGAGAGCGCGGTAGAGGGTTGCACCGATGGTGAGGAAGGTTACATCCTTGCCCTCACGCTTGATGTCAGGCTCGCCGAAAGGAATCTCGTAGTACTCTGCAGGAACGCCCTCGGTGTGGAACTCCTCGCCCTTGTCGTAGATTCTCTGGCTCTCGAAGAAGATGACAGGGTCAGTTCCCTGGAGAGCGGAGTTCATCAGACCCTTGGCATCGTAAGGAGTGACAGGGAAGACAACCTTCAGTCCAGGAATATGGCAGCAGAGGCTGGTCCAGTCCTGAGAGTGCTGTGCACCATACTTAGAGCCTACAGACACGCGTACGACAACCGGCATCTTGAGGATGTTTCCGGACATTGCCTGCCACTTAGGAAGCTGGTTGAAAATCTCGTCACCGCAGCATCCGAGGAAGTCGCAGTACATGATTTCAGGAATAACACGGCCACCGCACATTGCGTAACCGATTGCGGTACCGATGATGGCTGCCTCGGCAATCGGAGAGTTGAAGAGACGGTGGTATGGAAGGGCCTCGGTAAGTCCGCGGTAAACTGCGAACGCACCACCCCAGTCACGGTTCTCCTCACCGTAGGCAACAAGGGTTGAGTCCTTGTAGAAGCGGTCGATGATAGCCTCGAAGATACCGTCCTTGATGTTGTACATCTTCATCTTCGAAACAGGTTTCCCGGCTGCATCGAGATAGTAGCGGCTCTTGCCGGCAATCTGCTTGACACGAGGATTCTCCTCCATCGGCATATTGACATCAGGCTTGGTGTCTCCGCCGAATGAATCGACGCTGCCGTTGGAGAACATCATCTCACCGAGGAGTTCCTGGTTGTTGCTGAGGTCCATGCGTGGTGAAAGGGTCTCGTCGATGGCAAGCTTGTACATCTCGAAGATGACGGCCTTCATGTCGTCCTGGATCTTGTCGAGGTCTGCCTGGGTAGCGACACCGGCCTCGATGAGTTTCTTGCCGAATGCCACGATACAGTCCTGTGCCATCCATGCTTCCTTCTCTTCCTTTGTACGGTAGGAATCCTGGTCGCTTGGAGAGTGGCCGCTGTAGCGGTAGGTAACTACGTCCAGAAGGCATGGTCCCTCTTTCTTCTCGATGAGGGCCTTCTTGCGGCGGTATGCGTCGATGACTGCGAGAGGGTTGTAACCGTCAACTCGCTCTGCATGCCATGCCTCAGGGTTGAAGCCGGCACCGATACGTGCAGGATAGGTGTAACCCATGGTCTCGCCCCTGGTCTGGCCACCCATTGCGTACTGGTTGTCCATGACGTTGATCATCAGAGGCAGGCCTCCCTTCATGTCACCTTCCCAGAGAGTCTTGAACTGGTCCATTGAAGCGAAGGTCATGCCTTCGAGGACCGGACCGCGTGCCATTGCACCGTCACCAAGGTTGGCAACGACCATGCCCGGCTTGCGGTTGACTTTCTTGTAGAGGGCTGCACCTGCAGCAATTGAGCCGGAACCGCCTACGATGGCGTTGTTAGGCATGATGCCGAACGGAGTGAAGAAAGTGTGCATCGATCCGCCGAGGCCCTTGTTGAAGCCGGTAGTACGGGCGAAAATCTCAGCCATTGCACCGTAGAGGAGGAAGCGGATACCCTTCTCCTTTACAGTGCCCTTGAAATCTTTGTTGGCAACGTTGTTGGTAGCACCGTCCCAGAACTCGTTCATGACCTTCTCGAGCTCGGCATCAGGAAGGATTTCGATGGAGCGGAGTCCC
>JBJFDD010000031.1:0-11938 GCA_051889815.1 Candidatus Cryptobacteroides sp.
TCCAGGCTCGAAGAAGGCTATGACGGGAACTACTCCGACGACAGGAACATAATGCTTAACTTATGTCCCGGAATAGTAGCATTCGCGAATGACCATTGGGCAGTCGATGTCAGCGTGAATATGCTGGGATTCTCCTTCGCCACAATGAAGCAGTCGCAGAACCAGGTCGAAAAAGGCAATCTGGGTTTCACCAAGATGGCCTTCCAGATCAATATTCTCGCCATCGGTTTCGGTTTGTATTATTATCTGTAATGCCATGAAGAAGACACTGAAATATTCAATGGCACTTTTTGCCGCCCTGTTCTTCTGCATCAGCACTTCTGCGCAGGAATACAGGAAGGACAAACTCTTCATGCCGAAAGGCTGTTCCGGAGCCGGTCTCCAGGTTTCCTATTTGGACATTGGCAGTACCGACAGCGACCTGCTTCTGGTACTGGACGGGCTGAACGCCGATGGTACACTCATGAGCGTTGCTCCCTTCCTGTCCTACACCTACAAGGACAACAAGGCAATCGGAGTGAAACTGAAGTATTCCAAGGGGACCGGAGGCATTTCCAATGCCGACATTTCCTTCCTGGGAGACGATCCGCTCCTCACCCTGGAAGATGTCAAGGCAAACACCAGGAACGTACAGATACAGTTATTCCGCAGGTCCTATCTCGGACTTGACGAACATGGACGTTTCGGACTTTTCAATGACATTGTCCTTTCCTACGGCAGCAGCAGAAGCAGTTTCTCGGTCGGAGAGAAGAATCTGGATGCCTACTCCACCACGGACAAGTTCAAGCTCGGAGTCTGTCCGGGAATCATGATATTCATTCTCAACAATGTCTGTACACATGTGTCGATGAGCATTGGCGGTGTGTCCTACACCCACACGGACAACTTCAAGGATGGAGTCATCAAAGGCCGCAGGGACTACACCAAGGCCCATTTTGCTCCGGACATAACGGACATATCGATGGGATTGACTGTATTTTTCTAAGAGAAATCCGAAATGGGCAAACGTATATTTGGAATACTATCCCTGGCAGCCCTGTTCCTTGCAGGATGTATCAGGAATGACATCCCCACCTCGCCGGCCAAACCTTCCTCTATCGTGGAGGTGGTTGCCGATGGAGCAGAGGTAAGCATCGACCAGGAGTCCCACACAGTGACGTTCAGGCTCCACGAAAGCACGGATATCCGCAAAGTCAACATCGTAAGCGCTACTTTCAGTTCAAAGGAAGTCACCAGCGACATTCCACTGGAAGGTCCGATGGACCTTAGTTCTCCGGTCAGGATCACCCTCCGCGGAGAAAAGGACTCATCCTGGACTCTGAAGGCAGTACAGGAAATCGAAATGTTCTTCTCTGTCTCAGGGCAGGTGGGGGCGAGCAGGATAGATGCCGTTAACCGCCGGGCAATCACCCAGGTCAGCGGTTCTGTCAACAGGAAGGACCTTACGGTCACCTCCCTCAAGCTCGGTCCCGAAGGGCTCACCACCTACAACCCTTCTCCCGAAACGATCCATGATTTCTCAAACGGGCAGGAGATAGAGGTCACCTGCCACGGAAGGACTGAAACCTGGAGCCTCTATGTCGAACAGACGGAGTCCCTTGTCGAACTTCTGTCTGCGGACGCATGGACAAGGGTCGCCTTCCTGGAGGGCAGCGGTCCGGAAGACAGGATCTGCGGCTTCAGGATCAGGGAAAAAGGCACCGAAGAGTGGAGTGAAGTCAAGGAAGTGGTCCGCGAAGGCGGCATATTCAAGGCTGTCGCTGACGGACTTTCCCCTCTTACTGAATATGAATGCACGGCCTACTGCGAAGACGAGACTACCGCTGCAACGGTCTTCACCACGGAAGATGAAGTACAGTTGCCTAATGCCGGCTTCGAGACTTTCTCCAATGCTGAATCGGGCAAGTATTTCTCATTCTACGACCCCGACAGCGACAGGGAGGAACTCCGCAGCAAATGGTGGGGCAGCGGCAACAAGGGCTCCACAACTGTCGGTTCGACATATTCAATCACCATCCCGGACACTGAAGACTACGCCGAAGGCAAGGCATCCGTCAAGCTGATGTCCCAGTATGTGATCATCAAGTTCGCTGCCGGAAACATCTTTTCCGGCGAGTACTACAAGACAATAGGCACATCCGGTGGTATTGTCCGGATGGGACGTCCTTTCACCTTGAGACCGAGGAAACTATCCTTCAAGGTAAAGTACAAATGCGGAAAGGTGAGCGAGAAGACACTTGGAGGCTACCCTGACGGGGATCCTGTGAAGGTCGGGGACAACGACCGCGGCTGTGTCTGGGTTGCCCTGGGGACCTGGGACTACCACAAGTACGGTGGAAGCGCTGACTCCCCTGTGGAAATCAACACAACGGACAGAAGCACATTCTTCGACCCGGAAGGTCCGGATGTGATAGCTTACGGAAATTTCGTAACTGACGAAAGCATCGATGAATGGACGACTGTGGAGATTCCTCTCGAGTACCGGACAACTTCAGTCAAGCCGACACACATCATAGTCTCAGCCGCCGCAAGCATGCTGGGTGACTATTTCACCGGAAGCGCGGACTCCGTGATGTGGCTCGATGATTTCAAACTTGAGTATTGAGGCTGATCACGCAGTCGGCAATCCTGCAGGCCGCCTGACGATGTGAGATGAAGATGATTGTTCTCCCTCCCCTGCACTCTCTGGTGATGTTGTCCAGAAGACGGGCCTCTGTCTCAAGGTCAAGAGCCGAGGTCGCTTCATCCAGGATCAGGACTCCGCCCTTGTGCAGAAGGGCTCTTGCAATTGCAATTCTCTGGCACTGGCCTACACTCAGGCCGGTGCCTTTTTCACCGCAGACAGTGTCGAGCCCATCTTCCAGTCCGAAGACGAACTCGGCAGCCGAGACAGTAAGGGCTTCCCTTATTTCTTCATCCGTGGCCCCCGGACGTGCGAGCAGCATGTTCTCCCTGATTGTTCCGCTCATCAGGGAATCACCCTGGGGCACATAGGTGAAATTGCATCGGGTATCCACCCCGCAGGGAACATCTCCCATGGTTTCAGAATAGAGGGAAACCTTGCCGGAGCTGGGTTTGAGAAGACCCAGGACAAGACGGGTCAGGGTACTTTTCCCAACCCCGGTCGGACCGCTTACCACCGTGAGGCTGCCGGGAGCAAAGTCGTGTGAGAAATGGTTCAGGACAGGAAGGGAACCATAGGAGAAGGATACATCCTCGACCCTGACCCCGGGAGCCTGCTCGAACAAGACTTCATCACCTGGTTCCTCCGATTCAAGTTCACTGAGTTCAAGAAGACGCTCAACCGAAGTCAGCGACTTGATGAATGCGGGAATATGTGTCGAAAGATCCGCAACCGGCCTCTGGATCTGGCCAACCAGCTGCAGGAAGGATGTCATCATGCCGAAGGTGACTGTCCCGTGCAGGATTCCGAAGACTCCCCAGAGGAAAGCAAGGGCGTAGCCTCCGGTGAATCCGACATTCATGAAACCTCTGGCCACAGCATTGAAATTCAGCCTTTCAACAGTCTTGCCCCGAAGATGCTCCTGCACGCCGGAAAGTTTCGAGACAACATTTCCGACCCCGAAGAGGGTAAGGACGAGAACCCGGTTCTGAAGATTCTCCTGAAGAATCTGCTGCACCAGGGAATCATCCGCCCGGATCTCCGAGGTAAGCTGGCGTATCTTCTTGAAGTACAATTTTGAACAGGCGACCATCAGAAGCATGACTACAAGAATCAGCCAAAGCAGGGAAGGCTCCAGGAAAAGCATATAGACAGAGGCTGCAAGCAACTGGAGAAGAGTAACGCCAACTGCCGGAATCCTTTCACAGAGAAGTTCGGCGACAATTCTCACATCCTCCTCGAGACGGTTGACGGTGTCGCCTGTATGGAACTCTTCCTTCCCGTTCCAGCCCGACCTTAGGACATGGGAGAAGAGTTCTTCACGCAAGGTGTTGCGGCACTTGAGCGAATTCAGGTTCTGGATGTATGAATATGCTATGCCGCATCCGATCTGCGCAAGCATTACACTGACAAGAATCAAGACCGAGCCGGGAAGGGAGGCCACGCTCATCCCGGTGGCGATGTCAATCAGTCTCTTGCAGATCCAGACGAACGCGAGGGAACAGCATATTCTCAGAGTTCCGACAGACAGCGTCGCCAGCATCAGGCCCCTTGAGGCAGAGGACATGTTCACAAGCCCTCCAAGGCAGGTCTTCAGGTCTTTCATAATGCAGCGAAATCAGATGGAACGATTCTACGGTAAATCCCGAGGATGATCCGGCGGAACGGACGGAGGAAACGCCAGAGAGTGCCTTTGCCGGGAGCCTTGAAATCCTTGCTGTCCTTCCGGCGGATTCCGGTGACCACGGCGACCACATCGCTCCGGCGGAAATGCTCTTCCCCACGGATGTTGCCGTCGCCCATGGAAACCAGCATCTCCCCGTCCACAGCGCATAGACGGTGGAGAATATGCCGTCCCGACAACCGGAACAGCACTATATCCCCCACCTTGAGGTCACCCCTGACAGGGGAAAGCAACACTGAATCCTTGCCGCTTCTTATGAATGGCATCATGGAGTTGCCTTTCGGGGTGATGGTCACGCTCTTTCCGGAGGCTATCATCTGCTCGACAGCGGCGAAGAATGCAGAATTTTCAAGTGTCATCCTGTCCATAGGCAACAAAGTTAACAAAAATCCTTAATTTTGTGGTTGACAACCCATAGCAGAATGTCGGACGAACTTAATCTCGTACGGGACCTGGCCATTATCCTCGTTTCGGCCGGCCTGTTCACAATAATATCCAAGGCCCTTGGACAGCCTTTGGTGCTCGGTTACATCCTGGCCGGGCTGCTCGTCGGTCCCCATGTCAGCTTCTTCCCCGGAATCACAAGCCAGGAAACAGTCGAGCAATGGTCCGAAATCGGAATGATCTTCCTGATGTTCGGCCTCGGCCTGGAATTCAGTTTCAAGAAACTCCTTAAAGTCGGCTCAAGTGCCGTAGTGGCGGCCGGTACAAAGTTCATCGGAGTCTTCATCCTGGGATTCGTCAGTGCCCAGGCAATGTCCTGGAGCCTGATGGAAAGCGTTTTTCTCGGAGGACTGCTGTCGATGTCCTCCTCCATGCGGGCCCAAAAGAAGACCAAGGGAATACTCCGAATCATATGTATCCAAATATGATGTCCCACTCTTGGCCAATGATAAAGACATCATCATCGAGACCCGTCCTTCAAGGACTGCGGGAAAGAACTATTCCCCTTTCACCGGCACGCTCGGGGACCTCAGATATGAACTGTGGAAAGACAACACCAGGGTGAGGAAAGTCCTCGCCGGAAGCAAGGACTACCGTGATGGATATGACTCCATCATCATGAACTGTCCTGACTATGGCAGGGCTATCTTAATCCAAGAGAAAGAATAACAATTTAACTGTTAACCGTTTATTGAATGAAAGAACTGAAGTGCCCGCATTGCGGGAAGACATTCCAGGTGGACGAGGCTGACTACGAGAGCATCGTCAGCCAGGTCAGGAATGATGAGTTCAGGGATGAGCTCAAGAGAAGGGAGGAAGCCCTCCGACGTGAATTCGAGGCCAGCCGCAAGGCCTCCGATGCAGAAGCCGAGACTGCCCATATCAAGGCCATTGGTGAGAAGGACAGGACGATTTCTGAAAAAGATTCAGAAATCGAGCGCCTGAAGACCCAGATTGCAGGTCTGGAGCAGGCAGGCAAGCTGTCGCTCGCCGAGGCTCTTGCAGCTAAGGAGAAGGAAATCTCCGAACTGCGGGCAAAGGTTTCCGAGCAGTCCAATGCCGTGAAAATCGCGGTTTTGGAGGAGCAGCAGAAGGCCCAGCAGCAGCTCAGCAGCAAGGATGCGGAGATATCGAAACTCAAGGGACAGGCGGAACTGGAGCGCAAGGAGGCTGAACTCCAGCAGAAGGCCCTCAAGGAGCAGCACATGAACGAGCTGAAGGCCAAAGAGGAGCAGGTTGCCTTCTATCGTGACTTCAAGGCTCGCAAGTCCACCAAGGAGATCGGTGAATCCCTCGAGCAGTACTGCTATAAGCTCTACAGCCAGTCCCTCCGTCCGGTGATGCCTTGTGCAGTATTCGAGAAGGACAATGACGTTTCTGAGGGCAGCAAGGGAGACTTCATATTCAGGGACAGCGAGGACGGAACCGAATATGTATCCATCATGTTCGAGATGAAGAACGAGGCGGACGAGACGGCGACCAAGCACAAGAACGCCGACTTCTTCGCGAAGCTGGACCGTGACCGCAAGCAGAAAAACTGTGAATTCGCGGTACTGGTATCAATGCTGGAGATGGACAATGACCTGTACAATGAGGGCATAGTCGTTGCTCCGGGCTATGACAAGATGTATGTGGTGCGTCCGGAGAACTTCATCCCAATCATCACCCTTCTCGTGCAGACATCGAAGAAGACCCTTGAGTTCCGCAAGGAACTGGCAATCGCAAGGAGCCAGAGCATCGATGTGACCAACTTTGAGAGCCAGCTGCTTGACTTCAAGGACAAGTTCGGAAGGAACTTCCGTCTGGCCAGCGACAAGTTCAAGAAGGCCATCGAGGAGATTGACAAGTCCATCGACCACCTCCAGAAGATCAAGGAGTCCCTCATCGGCTCTGAGAACAACCTCAGGCTCGCCAACGACAAAGCTGAGGACCTGTCCATCAAGAAGCTCACAAGGGGAAACCCTACAATGAAGGCCAAGTTCGAGGAAGCGCGTCTTCTCGCTTCGGAACAGCAGCCCGATGAGAAGCTTTGATGAATGAAGCAAAGAAAACAGGAGCGGATTCACTTCCGTTCCTGTTTTCTTTTATTCTATAGTGACGTCCACAAGCCTCTCAAGCTCTTTAAACTGTCCGGTCAAGGGGCATCCATATCTATCGGAACCCTATTGAAAACATCTGCCCTAAGGGCGGGGATTATGTCAATGCAGCAAATATTGTTGGCCAGATGCATGGTAATGCTCAGAACCTCTAAATCTAGTACTGGATTGATGACTTTTCGCTGATGGCATCAAAGAGATACGTTGCCCCACAGAATTTCCCTTCTATAGAAGCACGCTGCTGTATATCAGCTGATTTCTTAGGAGCGGACTTTACCGGCACTGCGGTCTCTCCTAGAGCCCTTCCACCACAACGGCGACCATCTGTTCCAATAACATCTCCTGTTTCTGGATCCAGACGACCGATGAGGCGCCTTGTGCTTCTGGATTGCTTGAGGTCCTTGTCCCATACAGATTCGGATTCGGATTCGTATACATACGTGATTCCTGACCTTTTGTCGAGTTGTTTTTACTATTGCCATACCATCTCATCGTTATGTATGCAAAGCAAACGATGTGAATCGCAAGTATTTTCTTGGAAATCAACAAATTATTTCCGCCTCGTTAGGTAATGTACGGGAATCCAGGGTATAACCATCGGTTCCCAGCGGGGGTCTTTGATACAGGATTTGATGCGTTCTATGATGCGGCTTGACGATTTTTCGTATTCGTGAACGAGTGTCGATTCGCCAAGCAGGAGAGTTCGGGTGCAGAGAAAACGACCGTCACTTTCTTGCCGGCCACGGGCTCAAGTTCAAACAATGTCGGAAAAGTTGGCAATCTGCGGGAGATGAAGTAAAGGGAAAATGTTTTTGTAACGGCATTATGAATATAACATTTGATCCTCTGATTACCAAATAATTATGAGGTCCCCTTTACTTTCTTTATGAATGATTCAGGCTAAAAAATTCATCATCATCTCCATTTGTGAAGAAACATAATGACTAAACCCGGAAACTTGCAACAAATAATTAATATTCTGTAATCATCAATTAACATCGGGAAAATATCTTTGCCGTCGAAATGAAAGCAGAGATATACAAATCAGTGATGGTGATTCTAGCCGCAGTGCTCTCACTGCAGGGAATCAGACTTGACGCACAGGGCGTCATACGGGCAAAGGTAGTGGATGCATCGGACTCCAGCCCTCTTACAGGAGCGGGCGTAGTAAGGACAGATCATCCCGGTACTTCCATCCAGGGCACGGTAAGCGGAATTGACGGATGCTTCGAAATCAGTGCCGAAGAGGGCGGGGAGTACGAAATCTCATTTATAGGATATATAAGTACATCCTTCAGAGTGTCAGGAGGAGCAATCGTGTTCGCGGACGGGAAGCGTCCGGAGCTCTCCGGGGAGGGGATTCCGACAATACGGCTGGAACTGGAGACTTCCTTCCTGGAAAAGGTTGTGGTAACGGGACGCAAGAGCTCTGAATCCATAAAAGCCCTTGACAATGAGAGAATTATGAGCAGCCACGCCATCGAGAACATAGGCTCGGCGGAGATGGGGCTCAAGGGACTTTCAAATGCTATGGAAAGCGTCACGAAACTCTCCGGCATATCCCTTTCCGGGGCTGGGAGGCTGACGGTGAGGGGCCTTGGCGACCGCTACAGCATCACCACGCTCAACGGAATGCCGGTCGGCTCGCCTAACCCGGACAACAAACTGGCTCCTCTGGAAATGTTCCCTTCCTCCACAATAAAGAACGTGACCGTCAGCAAGGTGTTCGAGGCCTCATCGTTCGCAGACTATTCCGGGGCGCACGTGGACATAAGCACCAAGACGGCAGACGGGGGCAGGAATGCCTTCAACATATCCCTGGCTGCCGGTTCGGGAGTCAACACCATAGGCAGGGAGAGGCTCAGCCTCCAGGATGGCGGATTCAAGGTGCTTAAATCCGGGTATCTCCCTGAGTTTGACGGATTTGTGGCGGGAACGAGAAGTTTCGCCACGGGAAGGCAGAGGCTGCTTGTCAATGCCGGCCTGCTGCTGAAGAATTCGTCAGACTTCATCGGCTCCGCCTATTTCAATACCTACGAAGCCTCAGGAACGAGGAAAAGCCATTTCACATATGACAGCTACAAGCAGAGCCTTGACCTGGCCTCTCTGGTCAATCTTGAGCAGAGCCTGAGGCGCAACGACAGGATTGCACTCTGCATATTCCTCGCCCGCAACGATGCCAGCTCGTTCCAGGTCAGGAACGGAGTTGACTATGAGGACCGCGACCTGCTCGGAGAAACGGAGATGAGGAGAATCTATACCCTTGTCAACGGACAGCTTACTGGTAGTCACGAACTGGGCAAGTTCGGTTTTGACTGGGGCTTGTGTGCATCCTTCAATAGCGGGGACGAGCCTGACAGGAGACAGATGCTCTTTCAGAGAAATGACGAAGGAAGGCTCACGTTCTTCACCAACAATATGGAGACCTACCGCTACTTCGGCGAACTCAGGGACAGCGAGTACTCCCTTTCAGCCAGACTCTCCAGAACCTTCGACAACTCTTCCTCCCTTCGCTTCGGGCTTGCCGCGAGATATCGCGGAAGATCCTTCTCTACCCTCAGATACCTCTATGAAGTCAGCCGCATATATGATTCCTTCGAGGATGAGCTGATGTTGGACATGACTCAATATCTTGGTGAAGAGGCCGTTGAATCGGGGCTTGTGAAAGTCATGACGAAGCAGAACGCCAGAGACAAATGTACTGCCTGGAATGGCGTGGGAGCAGCTTTTGTGGAATATGACTTCAAACTCCCGGACAGGCTGGATGTCAACCTGGGCATAAGGTTCGAGGCGGACCGCTGCCGCGTGAACTACAACGATGACGTTGAGGATACTTTCAGAATACTGGATTCCCTGGATCCTTTCCTTGCCCTTAACCTCAAATATGAGTTGAAAGAGAGGCAGTGGCTGAGGCTTTCGCTCTCGAGAACCATCACCCGCCCGTCCTTCGTGGAAATGGCTCCATTCCTCTACCAGGAGAGCTATGGCGGAATAATGCTGCGAGGCAATTCCAAACTCAAAAATGCGTACAATTACAATCTGGACCTCAGGTACGAGAGCTTCCCACTCAACGGGGACAAGTATTCCGCGACGGCGTACGTGAAGTGGCTCGTGAACCCTATAGAAAGAATACAGCGATACTCGGGCGGTGCCCCGGAGCACTCCTTCCAGAACGCGGACAGCGGCTTTGCCGCAGGAGTCGAGCTGGAACTCAGGAAAACCCTGGCAAAAGAACTGGTGCTGTCCACCAACCTCTCCCTGATGTACACCGATGTCAGGCTGCCGGAAGGGGGAGTGTACACCAACACCGAACGGCCGCTGGAAGGCGCGTCCCCGTACATCGCCAACATCGACCTGAGCTACACTCCGGAGCTGCGGGGCGGGAACAAGGCTTCGTTCGCGCTGAGCTATAACCTCACCGGACCGAGAATCCACTCCGTGGGCCTGTCGGGACTGGGTGACGTGATGCAGCAGCCTCTGCACGAGCTTGACTTCAACGCCAGCTGGCCTCTGCTCAGGAATCTTTCTGCAAGCCTCTCCCTGGGAAATCTGCTCGACGTGCCGGTAAGGTTCACGCAGGACGTGCCTTCGACGGGAGAGAACGTGGAAATTGAAGGCTGGAGACTCGGAAGGTCGTTCAAATTAGGACTCAAATGGAACTTATGATACATTCAATCTTAACGCTTTATGTTAAATCAGAAAATCGAGAAGGCGATGATGGTATTCGCCTGTGCAGCCGTACTTGTGGCCTGCACGAACAATGACCCGGACAAAGGTAAGAATTATGCTGACACTGACCTGAAAGGCAGGGTGACCAGCGACCTTACACTCAAGGCGGGGGAAACCTACAATCTGCTCGGAAGCCTTCAGGTGGTGGCACCTGCAGTGCTCACGATTGAACCGGGCGTGACGGTGGTTGCAGCTGACAACGGAGAAATCAACTACATACTTATCGAGCAGGGAGCAAAGATCATTGCCAGGGGTACTGCCGAGAAGCCCATTGTGCTCACCGCGGCAGTCAAGGAAAGCGGTGCCTGGGGCGGTCTCCACATCTGTGGCAAGGCTCATTCCAACAGGGCAGCAAAGGCCGGAGAGTCACTTACCTCTGAAATCGGCAACGCCATCTACGGCGGCACTGACGACAATGACAATTCAGGCATACTGGAGTATGTGAGACTCGAGTACACCGGCTACAAGCTGGACGCGGAGCACGAGGCAAACGGAATCTCCCTCTATGGAGTGGGCCGCGGAACCAGGATCTCCTATGTGCAGTGCTATATGGGTTCCGATGACGGAATTGAGTTCTTCGGAGGATCCGTGTGCGTAGACCACTGCGTGGTGGTAGACTGCACCGACGACTGCTTCGACTGGACCGAAGGCTGGAACGGCACCGCCGAGTACCTGGTGGCCTACCAGACCGATCCGACCTGCGACTGCCTTATGGAGTGCGACAACAACGGAGACGACTTCGATGCCAAGCCTGTGGCCCACCCTGTCATCAGGAACATAACCCTCGTGGGCAACAATTCCAAGGACAACAAGAAGGGTATCCGCCTGCGTGCAGGTACTGAGGTCAGCCTTGAGAATGCTCTGGTGTGCGGAAAGGACGAGGCCATAAGGGCTGAAACGACCCAGACCCTCACCGCCCTTGCCAACGGAACTTCAGTGCTGAAGAACATCAGCCTTTCAAGCACATTCCTGGAGAAACCCGAAGACGGACAGTCATCAATCTACTCCAGCGAGCAGTTCCTTGCCGACGGCAGCAACAAGGTCGGTGTCGATATGAAATTCACCAAACGCTACGTGGGAATGATTGACGGCCGCGGGGCCGTGGATGCATCTTCCGACTGGACCGAAGGCTGGTGCAGGTAAGCAAACATATGCTCCGTGATATTGGATCTGAGAATATTAGCTTTCCGCTGTCGCCATTCCCGGCGGCAGCTTTTTTTTGTGTGTTTGCAAATATTGGTGAATTAGGTACATGGGATGAGTGGACATGGAATACATCCTTTCAATGCTATTGCGCACAATAGGAGAAATGTGAAATTATCAGCCAAAAATGGACGGATTATGTGAAATTTGACCCATAAA
>JBJFDD010000032.1:0-3218 GCA_051889815.1 Candidatus Cryptobacteroides sp.
GGTTGTATGTCAATATATTCAGTGTTTGGTGCCGGCTTCGCGCCCTGAGGCGCGGCAAAGTAGGCATGGAAATGGCAAAATTATAACAAATTTCGCGATTTGTCGCAAATAATAAATATATTTGTACGATTTGCCATGAGGAATTATGTACTCAATCCCGAAACCTTGCTCTACGAGATCAAGGAAGTCTCCCTGAAGTCGAAGGTATTCAAGGGACTTCTTTTGTTTGTCGGGAGTGTGCTTCTGGCGGCAGCTTATTTCTGGCTGGTCACTTCGGTCGCGGGAATCCAGCTTCCGAAGACTGTGTTCCTCAAGGCTCGCCAGTCTGAATGGCAGACCCGCCTCGAGACGATGAACACCCGCCTGGACCGCCTGGAAGGGGAACTGGATGCTTTCCAGGTCAGGGATGACGACATCTACCGTTCCGTCTATGGCATGAATGAAATCCCGGGCCAGATCCGGAATATGGGCTTGGGCGGATCGGAAAATATTCATACCTTGAAGGCATCGAGCCGGAAGGCTTGCTGCGCAGCACCCTGGTGCGTCTCGACAACATCACCCGCAGGACCTGCGTCCAGACCCAGTCATTCGATGAAATCCTCACTGTCTCGAGGGAGGCGGGGGACATGGCCTCATGCATTCCGGCAGTGCCTCCTGTCATTCCTGACCCTTCCATCTACACCCTGTCTAGCCACTTCGGCTACCGTACGGATCCGTTTGACGGTACCACCCGGAGGCACACAGGGGTGGATTTTGCGATGAAGGTCGGCAATCCGGTTTTCGCTACCGGTGACGGTGTGGTCGAATCTGTGGCGTTCGACTTCTTCGGCTACGGCAACTGCGTCATCATCAACCACGGGTTCGGATTCAAGACGATGTACGCCCACCTCAACACCATCAAGGTGATCGAGGGGATGAAGGTCCACCGCGGGGACCAGATTGCGGAATCCGGCAAGTCCGGAAGGTCCAGCGGGGCACACCTTCACTACGAGGTCCTCTACAGGAACCAGAAGGTGAACCCTGCCAACTACTACGACCTTTCGATGCCGAAGGAGGAGTACATGAAGATGGTCACTGCACGTGCCCAGGAGTCCGGACAGGGCTCTGCAAGGCACGGATTCAGGGTTTACAGAAGATAGGAGGGGAAGGAATATGGCACAGAAGTTCAGGTTCGACCGCAACCGGCTGGAGTTCGAGAAGGTTACCAGACCGATCTGGTATTTCCTGCTGAAGGGATTGAAGTACATCCTGGTGACTGTTTCCCTTTCCGTCTGCTATTACTTCATCTTCGCCCTCATCGTTGACACCGACACCGAAAAGCGGATCAAACAGGAAAATGAGGCCTACAGCCGCATGTACGAGGGCATGCTCGAGAGGGAGCGCCTGCTGGAAAGCGTAATCGACGGGATGAAGACCAAGGAGGATGGAATATACCGCCAGCTCTTCAATTCTCCGGTCCCCGATTTCGGGGTCACCGGCGTGGATGCCTTCCTGACCTCTGATGAGGGCCTTCCGGAGAGGGATTTCATCCGGCACATCAACAACCGGATTGACCGCCTGGTCGCCAGTGCCGGCAAGGTGGAACGGAACCTTCAGGCGGTGATGGCGCGAATCTCCTCGGGCGGACCGCTGCCGCCGTTGACAAGCCCTGTGGATTCCTTTCCTCCATCCAGGACAGGAGCCTCCGTCGGCAGCAGGATCAATCCTTTCTATAAGGTCAGGGTGGAGCATGACGGACTGGACATGCTCTCTCCACAGGATACCCCGGTGAAGGCTTCGGCCGAAGGGATTGTCTCCGCCACCATCCGCTCTTCCAAGGGAAAGGGCAACCAGGTGGAAATCACTCACCCCGGAGGCTATGTGACAAGGTACGCCCATCTTGATGACATCAGGGTGTCCCGCGGACAGAAGGTCGGCCTGGGAACGGTCATAGGTCATGTCGGGATGTCCGGCAACTCCTTCGTTCCACATCTCCACTATGAAGTCTATCGGGACAGCCTGAGGCTGGACCCGGTAAACCATTTTTTTGCAAGCGCGTCTCCGGATGACTACATGAATATGTTATTCATGTCAGCAAACGCCGGACAATCAATGGATTAACAGTAAATTTCAAGAATATGGACAAACTGTACTACACTATAGGTGAGGTCTCCGGAATACTCGGAGAAAGTACATCCCTGGTCCGTTTCTGGACCAATTCCTTCAGCCGTTTCCTCAAGCCGAAGAGAAACGCAAAGGGCAACAGGCTCTATACTCCCGAGGATATCGAGGTTCTCAAGCAGATCCACCTCCTTGTCAAGGTCCAGGGGATGACTCTGGACGGGGCTTCAAAGAAGATGAGCGCCGAGAGGAAGGCTGTCGACGGAAAGGTCAAAGTCATCGAGAGTCTCAAGAGCATAAGGGAACAACTCGTTGAAGTACGCAAATCATTATGAAAGTCAGGGACATCGCCGGCGTAATCGAAGAGTTCGCACCTCTTTCCCTGCAGGAAGGATGGGACAATTCCGGCCTTTGCATAGGTTCTCCTGACCAGGAGGTTAAAGGTGTCCTGGTCGGTTTTGACTGCACTCCGGACCTTGTGGACGAGGCGGTCCGGGTGGGAGCCGACATGATTGTCACGCATCATCCCCTCATATTCAGTGGACTGAAGAAGATTTCCCCCGATGACATTGTCGGCAGTACTGTCATCAAGGCCATTTCCTCCGGAATCGCCGTCTATGCCGCGCACACCAATGCCGACAAGGCTGCCGGGGGAGTCAGTTGTGCAATGGCTGCAAGACTCGGCCTGGAAGATGTGGAAGTCCTTGATCCCGATGGGGATGGAACCGGCTTTGGGGTCGTCGGCAATCTTCCCGTTGCCCTTCCGGCAAGGGACTTCGTGGATTCGGTTAAAAAGGCATTCGGCCTTTCCGCCGTACGTTGCTCGCATCTTCCCGGGGGGAAAATCTCCAGGGTGGCGCTATGCGGAGGTTCCGGCTCTTCCCTGATTGGAAAAGCGCGTTCCTGCGGTGCCCAGGCCTATGTCAGCGGCGACATCACTTACCACCATTTCTTCACTCCTGGGGATTTCCTCATTGTGGACATCGGACATTTTGAAGGAGAAGTGGATATTGTGAATATTTTATTTTCACTCATAAAGAAAAAATTTCCTACCTTTGCAGTCCGTACCAGTTCGCTGCTGGCAACGGGTAACCCGGTATTATATTTTTAGTTAGATA
>JBJFDD010000033.1:0-3209 GCA_051889815.1 Candidatus Cryptobacteroides sp.
ATTGTCAGGCCGGAAAGCACATCGGTCCCCTCTCCGGATGTCTCCACAGAAAAACGAAGTCCGGCCTTGCGGAGATTCCCGATCATCTGCAGGTTGGCACTGTAGGAGAAATATTCAAGCACGCTGTCAGCTATCACGTCACCTATGTCCCCGACCTCAAGCAGCTGCTCCCTTGAGGCCGAAGCGATTGCATCGATAGTTCCGAAATGCCTTGCCATCGATTTGGCTGTCGTCTCTCCCACGAAGCGGATTCCCAGGGCATGCAGGACTCTCTCGAAAGGCACGTCGAGCGATGCCCGGATGCTCTCGAGGAACCTCTCCGCGGAGCGCTCCTTCCACCCCTCGAGCATCATCAGGCTGTTTTTGGTGAGGGTATAGAGCTGGTCGGGAGTCCGGACGAGACCGAGGCTGTAGAGCTGGTCCACAGTGGCTTCCCCGGCAAGGATATTCATCGCCTTGCGGCTCATGAAATGGAGAAGCTTGCCCTTTATCTGGGTAGGGCAGCCGCCGGAGTTCGGACAGAACCATCTGGCTTCACCTTCCGCCTTGACAAGAGGAGTACCACAGTCCGGGCAGACATGCGGAAAGACCGGAGGCTGCGCAAGAGGGGATCTTCCCGAATAGTCCACATCAATTATCTTCGGAATGATTTCGCCGCCCTTTATCACCTTGACCTTGTCCCCGACCCGGATGTCCATCTGCCGGATGAAGTCCTCATTGTTGAGCGTCGCCCTCCGCACCATCGTCCCGGAAAGGAAGACCGGAGAAAGATTGGCCACCGGAGTGACCGCACCGGTCCTGCCGACCTGATAGTCGATGGAGAGCAGTTCGGTCAGGGCTTCCTCGGCCTTGAACTTGAAGGCCACGGCCCACCTCGGCGACTTGGCGGTGTAGCCCAGCCTGTCCTGCAGGGAAAGGGAATTGATCTTGATGACTATTCCGTCAGTAGCGTACGGAAGGCTCTTCCGGGCTGTGTCCCAATGGTTGATGTACTCTTCAATCCCGGCGATGTCAGCGACAACCCGCCGCTCCGAAGAGACAGGCAGTCCCCAGGACGCTGCTGCATCAAGCACCTCCTGATGCGTTGAGAATCCCACACTCCGCGTGGGAACGTGGTAGAGGGTGCAGATAAGACCTCTTCTCCCCACTTCACGGGGATCGGTCAGTTTCAGGGACCCGGAAGCCGCATTCCTCGGATTGGCGAAAGGCGGTTCCTCCTGGGCCTCCCGCTCGGCATTGAGCCTGTCGAAAGACTCGTACGGCATCAGGATTTCTCCCCTTATCTCGAATTCCTCGGGCCAGCCGCTTCCCTTGAGAACTGCAGGCACATTCGAAATCATCTTCACATTCGCGGTGACATCGTCGCCTACGACACCGTCGCCCCTGGTAAGAGCCCTGAAGAGCCTGCCGCCCCTGTAGGTCAGGCAGATTGCGGTGCCATCGAATTTCAGTTCGCATGAATATGTGAAATCCCTGCTCCCGAGCTCCTTTTCGGCACGGCGGACAAAGTCCTCGATCTCAGGAATGCTGTAGGTGTTGCCCAGCGAAAGCATCGGATAGCGGTGCGGATACTGCGCGAACTCCTTCCCGCTGCGGGATGAACCTGGCACCTGGGCCTCAAGGTCGCTTCCGACCCTCTGTGTAGGGGAATCAGGTGTAAGCAGTTGGGGATAAAGCCTTTCCAGGTCCTCAAGCTCGCGCATCAGGGTGTCATATTCGAAATCGCTCATCGTCGGAGCATTTTCGACATAGTACCTCCTGCTGTTCTCCCAAAGGATTGACTTGAGTTCCGAGACTCTCTTTTCTGCCTGTTCGAATTCCATCGCCGATGATCTTTGTCACTGTTCCGGCTCCTGTCGGAGACTATGCAGCCGACACCGGACCGGAAAATACAAATTTAATAAATATCGGCGACATTCCTATAAAGGAATGACAACGAAATCGCGTGGCGGGACACATATTCCCCGAAGAATCTCCCCTTCGCGCCCGCTGCCGACATAGGCAAAGGCCTCGCGGGGTATGAAGATGTCAACCCGTGCCGCCACGGAAGAGAAATTGCACACAACCAGACGCGCCTCTCCGCTGTAGCCCCGCAGGAAGCAGAAATGCCTGTCGGGATTGAATCCGGCAGAATCCATGTTGCAATAGCAGAGATCATAGGTCCCGCCGTGGCTGAAGCAAGGGTCGGAAGTGGCAGTCACAAGAATCTCCCTGTACCTCGCAAGCAGGGCCTCCTCGCTTGGAAGAAGGCCTTCTGAAGTATGAACATATTCTTTAAGCCGGGCAATGGAACCAACTGTGCACCAATCGAATATGCTGGTGCGCCCGTCAACGCCTGAAAAGCCCTCTGCATCCATTCCCCGTTCGCCGACTTCCTGGCCGGAGTAGAGCATGAAAGGGGAAGTCCCGAAGAGAAGGCTGACACCCAGCGCGGCGAAAGCACCCTCAGCATCACCGCCGAAGAAATCCGAGGCGAAACGCTGCTCGTCGTGGTTCTCCAGGAAGTTGAGCATCTTCGGCTGCAGCTCCCCGAGGAACTGCCAGTTCCAGGTGAGGGCACGGGCAGAACCCTCACCCTGCACAATGGAGCGCAAGGTGTCATAAAGGCCTGACTTGTCGTACAGGAAGTCAAAACCCACATCCCGGACATAAGTCCGGTACAGTTCCTTCGAATAGACCTCGGCGATGAAAACAACCCCGGGGAACTCTTCCTTGATGATCCTTATCAGCCAGGTGAAGAACTCCCGGGGAACCATCTCGACCATGTCGCACCTGAAACCGTCAACCCCTTTCCTGCACCAGTAGCGGACAATCTCAAGCATCCTGTCCCAGGTCGGGGTGCGGGTCGGGCAATAGTTCAGCCTGACGGTCTCGTACCAGTCAAGGATGCCCGGACGGGAAGAAAAACAGTTCCCTGAAGCCCTGGCTGGAATCTCTGAATATGCCGGCTGCCCGTCCTGTGGAGGAACCGGAAGCACAAGTTTCTCACCAGGATAGTAGTAGAAATCATTCCCGGGACGCCAGTGGACGGAGGTGTCGTCTTCCGAACCTAGCGGTGGAACTGAAGGAAGGACAAGGCCTTTCCGCCCATAGTCCCGGGCGACATGGTTGGGGACGAAATCGATGATGAACTTCAGTCCGGAACGGTGGACCCTGTCCAGCATGGAGTTGAATTCGCCCTCTCTATCTTCGACATTGTCAGCCAGATA
>JBJFDD010000034.1:0-3207 GCA_051889815.1 Candidatus Cryptobacteroides sp.
ACCATGCGTTACATCGGTGGCGGCCACAAGAAAATGTACCGCGTCATCGACTTCCTCCGCGACAAGGACAATGTAAAGGCAACAGTTCTCACCGTCGAGTACGATCCGAACCGCAGCGCCCGCATTTCCCTTGTTGAATATGCAGATGGTGAAAAGAGATACATCATCGCTCCTGCCGGAATCAAGGTAGGCCAGGTTATCGAGTCAGGTCACGGAGTTTCTCCGGATCTGGGCAACTGCCTCCCTCTTGCAGAGATCCCTGTCGGTACTTTGGTACACAACATCGAACTCCGTCCGGGACAGGGCGCCGCTATGGCCCGTTCTGCTGGTACTTTCGCACAGCTTGCAGCACGTGAAGGCAACTACGCCATCCTCCGTCTCCCTTCAGGTGAGACCAGAATGGTCCTTACAGCCTGCCGTGCCGTTGTGGGTACAGTATCCAATGCAGACCATAATCTTGAATCACACGGAAAGGCAGGCCGTCGCCGCTGGCTCGGCCGCAGGCCTCACAACCGTGGTGTCGTAATGAACCCAGTCGATCACCCGATGGGTGGTGGTGAAGGACGCGCTTCCGGAGGTCATCCTCGTTCTCGCAAGGGACTTCCTGCAAAGGGATACAAGACACGTAATCCTAAGGCTACTTCCAACAGGTTCATCATCGAAAGAAGAAAGAAGAAGTAATTAAACGGAATTTAAGATTATGAGTCGTTCATTAAGAAAAGGTCCATACATCCAGGAAGCCCTGGAAAAGAGAATTCTTGCTATGAATGATGGTAGCAAGAAGAAGGAGGTCGTAAAGACCTGGTCCCGCGCCAGCATGATTTCTCCGGACTTCGTAGGCCACACTATTGCAGTTCATAATGGAAACAAATTCATTCCTGTTTATGTTACTGAGAACATGGTCGGCCACAAGCTCGGTGAGTTTGCCCCTACCAGAACATTCAAAGGCCATTCGGGTAATAATAAGAAGTAATTAAATTATGGGATCTCGTAAAACACATATGGCCGAGAGGCTCAAGGAAGCCAAGAAAAGCATAGCCATCGCCAAACTCAACGATGTGCCTACATCTCCACGCAAGATGCGTCTTGTCGCTGACACTGTCAGAGGTGTGGAAGTAAACCGTGCGCTCGATCTTCTTCACTTCTCGAAGAAGCAGCCATCTATCCGTCTTGAGAAACTTCTCCGCAGCGCTATCGCCAACTGGGAAGCCAAGAATCCGGACAAGAGCAAGGAGCTTGACAACGGTAATGTCTATGTCAAGACAATCATGGTTAACGAAGGTCGTACCATCAAGAGGATCCGCCCTTGCCCTCAGGGCCGTGCCGGCAGGATTCGCAAGCGTTCAAACCACGTTACCGTAATTCTCGACGTGAAACCAACAACATCAGAGGAGAAGTAATATATGGGACAGAAAACAAATCCTATTTCTAACAGAATCGGTATCACCCGTGGTTGGGACTCTAACTGGTGTGGTGGTAACTACGCTGAGAAGATTGCTGAGGATTTCGAAATCCGCAAGTATCTGACCAACCGTCTTTCAAAGGCCAGCCTCTCCAAGATTGTCATCGAAAGGACCCTCAAGCTCATTACCGTGACCATCCACGCCGCAAGGCCTGGTTTCATCATCGGTAAGGGTGGTGCTGAAGTTGACAAACTCAAGGAAGAGCTCAAGAAAGTCACCAAGAAAGAGGTTCAGATCAACATCTTCGAGGTCAAGAGGCCTGAAGTGGATGCCCGTATCGTCGCTGACAGCATCGCCCGTCAGATCGAGGGTCGTGTTTCCTACAGGAGAGCAATCAAGATGGCAGTGGCATCGACAATGAGAGTCGGTGCAGAAGGCATCAAGATCCAGATCAGCGGCCGTGTAGGCGGTGCTGAAATGGCCCGCAGCGAAATGTACAAGGAAGGACGTACCCCGCTTCACACTTTCCGCGCAGACATCGATTACGCTCTTGCAGTTGCAAGGACCAAGGTCGGTGCCCTCGGAATCAAGGTGTGGATCTGCAACGGCGAGCGTTATGGCAAGCAGGATCTTACTCCTAACACTGCTGCCGCTGCCAATGCACAGGGCGGCAACCGTCCGGCTCGTGGCGAACGTGGAGAGCGTGGCGGAAGGGACCGTGGCGAGCGTCGCGGACGTTCCGGACGCGGTTCACGTCGCGGTGACAGACAGGCTGAGTAATATTTCAGCAGAATATTCCTTAAGGGGAAGACCTCCGGGTCATCCCCTTTTTTGTTCCATACACTGCCGACTTGTTTCTTTTATCCTTGAAAAGAACTATCTTTGAATTATTTCGGCTTCTGGCTATACGGGAATCGCAAATAGTACCAATCAACAATACCATGAGTGAATCAAGAAGATCTTTCATCAAGAAATCTGCTGCCGGAGTGGCACTCTTCACAATCCTGCCCCGCAAAGTGTTCGGAGCCATGGGTGGAGACAAAAGTTATGTCGCTCCAAGTGACCAGCTGACCCGGGGCATCATCGGAACCGGAGGAATAGGAATGTCCGGACTGCATTTCGTAAGCGATGACAAATGCCGCCTTGTTTCAGTCTGTGATGTGGACCAGAACCATCTGGACAATGCCCTGCGCACCGGCGAACAGAAGTTCGGTACGAAGCTGCAGGCCTACCACGACTGGAGGGATCTCGTCCACGACCCGAATGTGGACATCGTCCACATCGCGACCCCTTCCCATTGGCACGGAATAATGGCTGTTGAAGCATGCAAGGCCGGGAAGGACATCTTCTGCGAGAAACCGATGACAAGGACAATCGGCGAGGGACAGAAAGTCGTAGAGGCAGTCAGGAAGTACGGAAGAATATTCAGGCTTGACACATGGTTCCGCTTCAAGGACACATTCTACGGGCTCGGAACGACAGTAGAGCCGCTGAAGAAGCTTGTTGACAGCGGAGTACTCGGCTGGCCTCTGACAGTCAGGATTTCAGGAGCAACCGGATTCACCTGGAAATTCTACTGGACCGGAAAGGAGAACCTGGAGCCTCAGCCTGTACCGAAGGAGCTCGACTATGACATGTGGCTCGGCCCGGCTCCATACAAGCCATATCACCCGCATCGCGTGCACCAGAACTTCCGCGGTTACTGGGACTACGAGTCCGGAGGCCTGGGAGACATGGGCCAGCACTACATCGACCCTGTCCAGTATATTCTCGGAAAAGATGACACCTTCCCTGTGAAGGTCGA
>JBJFDD010000035.1:0-3201 GCA_051889815.1 Candidatus Cryptobacteroides sp.
TCCTGCCTCTTCGAGGGCAGCCTTGAGAGATTCAGCCTCAGCCTTTGAAGCCTTCTCCTTGATGGTAGAAGGAGCGCCGTCTACCAGATCCTTTGCCTCCTTGAGTCCAAGACCAAGAGCCTCCTTGACGGCCTTGATCACCTGAAGCTTAGCAGCTCCGGCTGACTTGAGGACAACATCAAACTCTGTCTGCTCTGCCGGAGCGGCCTCAGAGGCTACTACCGGACCAGCAACTGCAACAGCTGCTGCAGCTGGCTCGATGCCATATTCTTCCTTAAGGATGTTTGCGAGTTCCTGAACGTCTTTTACAGTAAGGTTAACCAACTCTTCTGCAAGTGCTTTTACGTCTGCCATGATTGATAAAATTTAAAATGTTTATTGTTATTATTTTTCTTCTTTCTCTGAGAGAGTTTTGACAAGTCCGGCGATTGTGTTGCCACCAGCGTTCTGGAGAGCGGAGATGACATTGCGGGCCGGAGCCTGAAGGAGGGCAACGATGTCTGCGATGAGTTCCTCCCTGCTCTTGATGTTGCAGAGTTCCTCAAGTTTATCAGCACCGATGAATGCGCACTCCTGGACATAAGCACCCTTGAGCTCAGGCTTGCCGCCAAGGTCCTTCTGCATCTTCTTGATGAGTTTTGCAGGACCGTTAGGGCTTTCTGAATACATGATTGCAGTGTTGCCCTTGAGAACGTCGAGAATGCTCTTTACCTCTTCGTTCTCCATACCCTTGATGACATGGGCGAAGAGGGTGTTCTTGACTACGTTGAGCTTGATGCCTTCCTGGAAGCAAGCGCGGCGGAGTTTTACGGTCTGGCCTGCGTTGAGTCCGGAAATGTCAGTAACGTAGAAGTTTGGGTACTGAGCGAGCTGAGCCGAGATTAGTTCAATAATCTGATCTTTAGTTTCTTTCTTCATAATGAATCTCCTTTTTACTCGGCGCTGCCGCTGGTGAATGCTTTGTCATCAATCTTGAGTGCAGGACTCATGGTTGTGCATATTGTGGAACCCTTCAGGTAGGTACCCTTGAGAGTCTGTGGCTTGAGCTTGAGGATCTCGTTGAGGAGAGCCGTAGCATTTTCACAGATCTGCTGCGGAGTAAAGGACACCTTGCCGATTCCGGCATGGATAATACCTGTCTTGTCGACCTTGAAGTCGATTTTACCGGCCTTTACAGCCTTGACGGCATTGCCTACCTCCATGGTAACGGTACCGGTCTTAGGGTTCGGCATGAGACCTCTTGGACCGAGGATTCTACCGAGCACACCGACCTTGGCCATCACTGAAGGGGTACAGATGATAACATCAACATCCGTCCAGCCGCCTTTGATCTTCTCGACATACTCGTCAAGACCTACATAGTCGGCACCTGCCTCCTTGGCCTCATTCTCCTTGTCAGGAGTACAGAGCACGAGGACCCTGACAGTCTTGCCGGTTCCGTGAGGAAGGGTGACGACGCCGCGGATCATCTGGTTGGCCTTGCGTGGGTCAACACCAAGATTCGCGGTCAGCTCTACTGTTGCGTCAAACTTGGTGAAAGTGATATCCTTGAGAACTTCACAAGCCTGGGCAAGAGTGTAAAGCTTTGAAGAGTCGTATTTCTGTGCGACCTCTTTCTGATTCTTTGTGATTCTACTCATTTCGCGTGTGAAATTTTAAAGGTTCTCAGGGAATTCGCCGGTAACGGTGATACCCATGCTTCTTGCTGTACCTGCAACCATCTTCATTGCAGATGCAAGGGTAAAAGCGTTGAGGTCCGGCATTTTGCCTTCGGCAATTGTCTTCACCTGGTCCCAGGTGATGGTAGCGACCTTGTTTCGGTTAGGCTCGCCAGAGCCTTTCTGTACCTTCGCTGCTTCCTTGATTGAGATAGCAACCGGCGGCTGCTTTACCTCGAAGGAGAACGACTTGTCATTGTAGACTGTGATGACTACAGGCAGGATCTTTCCGGCACTCGCCTGAGTGGCCGCATTGAACTGCTTGCAGAAGTCCATGATGTTCAAGCCTTTGGAACCGAGAGCAGGTCCTACCGGAGGCGCTGGATTAGCTGCTCCGGCTTTGATCTGGAGCTTAATGAATCCGGTAACTTCTTTTGCCATAATAAACTGTTATTCTTTTGTTACTTGAGTAAAGCTGAGTTCCAGCAGAGTTTTCCTGCCGAAAATCACAACTATCACTTTCAGCTTGCTTCTGTCTTCCTCAATCGCGTCAACAGTTCCGCTGAAACCATTGAACGGACCGTCGGTAATCTTTACTGAATCGCCGACAACGAAGTTGACTTCTGTCTCTGCTGGATTGTCCACATTTTCGTCCTGTTCGCCGAGAATACGCTTTGCCTCATCATCCCTGATAGGGACTGCGATTCTTTCTGTCTGCGAGCCGTTGGTCCTCTTTTCAGTAAGGAAGCCGGACATGCCCGGAACACAATTGCGGATGATGTACTCAAGCTCCGGATTGAGGATAGCCTGAATAAGAACATAGCCAGGGAAGAGCAGCCTTTCAACCACTTTTCTCTTGCCATTCTTTGTGACTATTTCTCTTTTTACCGGAACAAGCACTTGCGCAACCTGATCCTGGAGACCACACCTTTCGATTTCTTTCTCAAGATAGTCTTTGGCTTTTTTCTCCTTGCTTCCTGCCGTCCTAAGGACGTACCATTTCATGTCAGCCATGGTAACCCAACAAAACTACAATGTGTAAATCAGAGTCATCAGATGCTCGAAGACGAAGTCAATCGCGAAGAGTACGACAGCGAGCAGCAAAGTGACCACCATAACCAACAGGGCGGAACTCTGGAGTTTCTCCCAGGAAGGCCATGACACTTTCTTTGTGAGTTCGGTGTAGGACTCTTTAAGATAGTTAATGAACTTTCTCATCTTTGCATTTAATGGACATCGTGTGTTGGAAGCGTTTGCGATGTCTGTTAAACAATTACCAAATCGTAACCTTTGATATTCTTTGCAGGGGAAGCAGGATTCGAACCCACATCGACGGTTTTGGAGACCGCTGAACTACCCTTGTTCTATTCCCCTGTGGAAGCGGAATCCCGGACCGGGATTCCGCAATTATCTTGATTAGTCAAGAATCTTGATAACCTGTCCTGCACCGACGGTACGTCCACCTTCGCGGATAGCGAACTGGAGAGCCTCGTTGACAAGGGCAATGGCCTTGACTGCACGGGTGTAGACAGCCACGCAGGCG
>JBJFDD010000036.1:0-3188 GCA_051889815.1 Candidatus Cryptobacteroides sp.
AATACAGCCGCTACAAAGTCGGGGAGATATATTCCAGGATGGTGCCTCTGAACAAGCTCGTAACTCCGTCCCTGAATTTCGACGGCAATCCCTCTGCCACAGTGCACAAGATGAAAAATCCTCCGAGGGAGGCCTCGTTCGTGAAGGAAATCGGGGCCATGGAATTCGATAAGGGACTGAATGGCAGGACAATAACCTTGTGGCAGAGCCACGGTAAATACTATGACGCAAATCTTGACAGATGGATGTGGCAGAGGCCGACGCTGTTCCAGACAGTGGAAGACATGTTCACCCAGAGCTTCGTGCTGCCCTTCCTTGTGCCGATGCTGGAAAATGCCGGGGCTTATGTAATGCTTCCCCGAGAGAGGGATTTCCGCAAGGAAGAATGCATCGCTGACAACGACAGCAGCTGGGTTGACGCTCCTGGCTATGGCTACGGGGTTGACGCTCCGGTAAGGACCACAGGGCAATACAGTGAAACCGGAGAATGGAAGGATGCCGGAGTGGGTTTTGCGGATGCAAAGGCCGTCTATTCCGCTCTTGACAATCCTTTCAGGATGGGTACGGCACGTCAGGCCGAGTGCCTGCCTGCTGACAGCAAGGACAAAGCGGCAAGCGCCCTCTGGATTCCGAAGATTGAGGTGAGCGGGGACTATGCCGTCTATGTTTCATACAAGTCGCTTCCCTTCAGCAGTGAGTCGGCGCATTACATTGTTCATCATGCCGGAGGCAAATCGGAATTCGTTGTGAATCAGAAGATTGGAGGAGGAATGTGGGTCTATCTCGGGACTTTTCCCTTCGATGCTGATGGCCAGGGAAGCGTCGTCCTGCAGGCAAGGACCCCGAAAGGCAGGAAGCATGTCGAAGGCAGCGTTGTCACTGCCGATGCCGTGAAATTCGGAGGCGGAATGGGCAATATTGAAAGGGGCGGAATGGTTTCAGGCATGCCTCGAAGCTGCGAGAGTGCGCGCTATTTCCTGCAGTGGGCAGGAGCTGACAGCACTCTGTGGTACCAGAACGACGGGGAAAACGACTACAAGGACGATTTCATGTCGCGCGGAGACTGGTCAGCCTGGCTGAGCGGACGTTCGAGAATGAATCCAAAGGAAAAGAAGGGGCAAGGGATTCCAATTGACCTGAGCCTTGGATTTCATACGGATGCAGGGCTTACGCCCAATGATTCAATCGTGGGTACTCTTGCGATATACACCTATAAATCAGAGGGTTGTACAATGCTTCCAAGCGGGGACAGCAGGCTTACAAGCCGTGAATATGCTTCGCTCGTGCAGAACCAGATTGTGCATGACATAAGGAATACGATGAATCCGGACTGGAGCCAGAGGCAGATCTGGGACCGTGGATACAGGGAATCGAGGACACCAACTGCCCCGGCGATGCTGCTTGAGCTGCTTTCGCATCAGAATTTTGCTGATATGAAATACGGTCGGGACCCTCAGTTCCAGTTCATTGTCAGCCGTGCGGTTTACAAGGGCATGCTGAAATATCTGAGCAACCGCTATGGATGCCCGTACATGGTCCAGCCGCTTCCTCCAGCAGCCATGGCCGCTGACTTCAGAGAGATTTCGGACAAGGCTGTTTCACTGGAGCTCAGCTGGTCGGACCGTAAGGACAAGCTGGAACCAACGGCAGATGCTGAAGGCTACATCCTCTATACAAGGGTGCACGACGGAGCATTCGACACGGGAAGGAAAATCAAGGCGGGCACTGCCCCCGGAGGCAGGAAAAAAACTGTCGTTGAAATTGAGCCCGGGCACGTATATATCTGGAAGGTCGTGGCATATAACGATGGAGGAAAGAGCTTCCCTTCAGAGATTCTCAGCGCCGGTATTCCGGAAGGCGTGCAGGAGATTTGCGATACAAGTAAAATTCTGATTATCAACAATTTTGACAGAATAGGACCCCCTGCATTCGTTGACAGTGAACATTGGGCCGGATTTGACCAGACGACGGACCGTGGGGTGGCATATATCAGGGAAATCGGTTATATCGGTGACATGTACCAGTTCTCAAGGGACAGGGAATATATCGGGAACGAGAATCCGGGATTTGGAGCGACGTTCAGCACCAACGTGGGCGAGGTCATCGGCGGCAACAGTTTCGACTATCCTGCCGTCCATGGAAAAGCCATCCTTCGCAGCGGCCGGGCATTCACCTCATGCAGCGCACATGCGCTTGAGAGGGACACTACGCTATATTCCGGCCTCGGAAAGGGCTCGGGCATAGACCTGATTTGCGGAAAACAGCTGACCTGCTGCAACAAGGAAGGAGAGGGACGGTTCAGTGTCTTTTCTGAGAGACTGCAGAAGGCTCTGGTTTCATTTTCGGGAAGAGGATGCAATCTGATTGTGAGCGGAGCGAATATCGCGAGCGACGTATGGGACAGGGTGTTCCCCGTTCAGATTGACAGCGCGCGGAGGGAAATGACGAAAATTTTCATACGCAACACATTGGGATACAAATGGATAACCAACCATGCCAGCCAGCGCTCACATGTTGCGTCTTTCGGAAAGGAACTGTCATCGGAAACGGTGAAGGTGTCGTTCCACAATGAGCCGAATGCGGAGTGCTACAGCGTGGAATCGCCGGACGGAATTATTCCGGCATCGAAAAAAGCCCAGACCATGATGCGTTACACCGATTCGGGAATCGGAGCCTGCGTTGGATATGTTGGAGACGGATACAGGAGCATTTCATTCGGATTTCCGCTGGAAGCGATTGATAATGAAGATGATATATATGTAATCCTTTCCAAGGCGCTTGACTGGCTCCAGAAGCCTCAGGAGGAAACCAAACAGCATTAAATTATGACTGCCCAACTGACTGAAAGACAAAAAGAAATTATCGGCCTCATCAACAAGGAGGTTAAACCGGCTTTGGGATGCACCGAGCCGATTGCCGTGGCGCTTGCAGTGGCCAAGGCGATGGAAATCATCGAGGAAAAAGGCTGCTCAAGCAAGCCTGACTGGAGACTTGTTTCGGACTTCGAAATCAAGGTGGAGGTAAGCGGAAACATCCTCAAGAACGGGATGGGCGTCGGAATCCCGGGTACAGGGATGATCGGACTTCATATTGCAGCGGCTCTGGGGGCCGTCTGCGGCAAGTCGTCCTACGGGCTTTAAGTGCTGCCTGACCTTGACGAAGAATCCATTGCAAGGGCCAAGGATCTG
>JBJFDD010000037.1:0-3154 GCA_051889815.1 Candidatus Cryptobacteroides sp.
AGAGGGAGATACTGAAGGCTTCGTGAACGTACCTCTTGACATAGCGGATGTCAGGCTGAGCATACTTATCAAGGAGGACAACGGCAGGGCCAGGGTTTCCCTGCGCTCAAAAAGGGGGACTTCCGCCAACAGATGCGCCATCCGGTATTTCCACGGAGGAGGACACGAACTGGCCGCCGGAGGAAAACTGTTCTTCCCCGAAGATATTCCCGCAGCCGGAGATGCTCAGGCATACATCTTGAATAATTCCTCGAAGTTTTTCAGCAGATGAAGGGAACCGCACTCACTTTCCTGGTCGTCATGTCGGCGCTGGTCCTCGGAACAGGATGTTCCAAGGACACCGATGCCATGTACAGCAAGCAGGAGAAGTACATAGAAGAAATCGCCGCCAGCCTTGTGAAGGACTATCCCGGGGCAACTGTCGAATACCCCGGAAACATCGTGAAAGTCACACTTGCACCAGGATCCGGCGAACCCCTTGCCGACGACGGGAAGGTCACCCTCTACTACGCCGGATTCAGGATCACCAGCGGGGCGATTTCCACTTCGAACCTCTTCAAGACCAACCTTGAGGAGCTCGCGACCCAGGCGAATTGGTCCACAACCGATCCGGATGCCTTCAGCGAGTTGACCATCGACATGGGCAGTGACAGGCTCATTGAGGGCCTCCGTACAGGGCTCGAAGGAGCCAGGGCCGGAGACCAGATTGTGGTCATGTTCAACAGCAAGTACGGATTCGGCAAGAAAGCCGTTGGCCCGGTGCCTGCCAACTCCGCCCTTGCCTATCAGCTATGGATTACAGGTGTGGACAACAGATGAACCACACTGAACAGACAGATGAACCAATGAATATGAAAAGAAACACCCTATACCGCATCGGAGCATCCCTGCTGTCGGCAGCCATGCTCATCATGACATTTTCCTGCGCCAAAGAAATCAAGCTTGGAACCAATGACAGCAACAAGCTGTTCTTCGACTCCTGGATGAAAGTCCACTACCCCGATGTCCAGCCTACGGACCTAGGAGTCTACATCGTGGAAGACACCCCGGGAAGCGGCGATGTCCTGACCGACCAGGACAGTTACGTATTCATCCGCTACACCGCGACTGACCTCGACGGGACTGTCACCGGAACTACCGAAGAAGATTTGGACAAACAGCTCGGCAACTATTCGGAAGGCAAGTACTACGGTGAGGAAATCTTCGCAAACAGCAGCGAATCGACCTCGGCCGGACTGGTGGAACTGCTCAGGGGTATGAAGGTCGGAGGTACCCGTAAAGGCATTATCCCGGGATGGCTCAATGTCGCCGAGGCACACGAAAACGCGCAGGACTATCTTGACAACTGCACGGGAGACGACATGATCTGTACCGTCACTCTCACCGGCAAGACCGACGACATCTACAAATGGGAGATTGACACCCTTGAAAGATTTGTAGGACGGCACATGAGCGGCATCGATTCGACCGAGTTCGGCTATTACTACAAGCAGCTCAGGGCTCCTGTGGACACCGTCCAGATTCCGAGGGACAGCACAATCTGCATCAACTACATCGGACGCCTGATGAACGGCCAGGTCTTCGACACCACCATCAAGGACACCGCAAAAGTCTGGGGAATATACAGCCCGACCAAGAACTACTCCCCTGTCTTCATCAATCTTGCCGAAGATTACACCGACATCACGATGGCATCTTCCAAGGGTGAGGAAGGCTCCACGACTGTCAACGGATTCTCCTACTGCCTGAGCCTGATGAAAAAGAAGGAAAAAGGAATCGTAGCCTTCTATTCAGTCCACGGCTACGGATCGAACGGCAAGGGAATCATCCCGAAATATGCTCCGATTTCCTTCGAAATCGAACTGGTTGACGAACCGGAAGATTAGTTGGAAGCAATCTCCGGACAAGCCGATATGAGAATCAGGAAAGGAATCACCCTTCTCTCGGCAGCGCTGGCAACGGTGCTGCTCTTTCTTGCAGTTTCCATATTCGGGAAGAGATCTTCTGCCGAAGATTCGTCCCTGGCACGATTCCCTGTCAGCCTCAACGAAACACTCACCAACGAGTTGTCCGACACATCCATCCTTTCCGGCATCGACTCGAAAGTCAAGGAATACATGACCTACTGGGGGCTCAAGGGCGTGTCCCTTGCCATGATGAGAAACGACTCCCTGCTCTACGCCAAAGGCTTCGGGATGGCAGACACCGACACTCCGATGGAGCCCGGGAACATCCTCAGGGTTGCTTCTGTCTCAAAGCTGGTTACAGCAGTCGGGATCATGGTACTGCAGGACCGGGGTCAGCTCAGCATCAAGGACAAGGTCTTCGGGCCGGAAGGCATCCTGGATGATTCGGTCTATGTCGCAGCAATGAAGGATTCCCTCTACAGGAAAATAACTGTCGAGGACCTGCTGCGCCACCGGGGCGGCTTCTCAAAGAGAGGAGGCGACCCGATGTTCTCGACCAGGTGGATAATGATGCAGAACGGATGGAAAACTGTTCCCGACCAGCAGCAGCTGGTGGAACTCCAGCTCAGAAGGCCCCTCAAGTTCACCCCGGGAGAGTCCCAGGAATATTCCAACTTCGGTTACCTTGCCCTTTCGATGGTCATTGAAAAGCTCTCGGGCATGGACTACGAAGACTTCATCCAGCAGAATGTCCTGCAACCGGCCGGCTGCCGAGGTTTCAAGATCGCCGGCAACTACTACCAGGACAGGCACCCCGGGGAAGTACGGTACTACGTACAGCACGATGACGAGCCTGCCGACGAATTCAACAACTCCGGCAGGAAGGTCACCAGATGTTACGGAGGCAACAATGTGACAGGTCTTTCTGGAGCAGGAGCCTGGGTGGCCTCTGCACCGGAACTTGCCCTTCTGGTCGCCTCGATCGACGGAAGGCCGGAGGTCCCGGACATCATCAGCCCGGAGAGTGTGGCAGCCATGACTGAATATATCGACGAGAACACCTACTCTCTCGGATGGAATGACACCAAACCGGACGTCGGATGGACCAGGACCGGCACTTTTGCCGGCACAAGTGCCCTGGTAAAGTATTTCCCTGATGGCGAGTGCTGGGTCTTCATCACCAACACCAGCACCTACAAGGGACCGGGACTTGCCCGGTTCACAAGCGAACTTTTCGACAAGCTCAG
>JBJFDD010000038.1:0-3152 GCA_051889815.1 Candidatus Cryptobacteroides sp.
TCGCTCCCTCCATGTACTGCTTCCTGGCCGAATCGGTGATGCTCCTGCGCAGCGAGATTATCGCCTCGTCATCCGAAAGGACCTCGGCCGCCTTCCGGAGGTTGCTTCTCTTCTGTTCCGCTTCGACCCTGGTGTTGAGCAGGAACGAGTTACGGCTCATTTCGAACTTGTCCTCATCGGCATGGGCCTTTCTTTTGTCGTTCTTCAAGGTGTAGAGGGCGCCCAGCGACCACTGGAACTTCAGGCCGGCGACAAAATAGGGATCGAACTCGCCCGAGAGCATATTCAGTCCCGGCCTGCCGTAGCCGGCCTGGAGATTGAGGTTCAGTTTCGGGGAAGCAGCCGCATCAAGCTGGCGGCACTGGCTTCCGACCTGCGCAATCTGTGCATCATAAAGGGCAAGTTCAGGGCGTGTCGGCTCGGCATCAGCATCGGGAACGGCAGGATCCTTGGGCGCAACAAGTTCAACACCTTCCAGTTCAGTCCCCACAAGCATGCCGAGCATCTTCACATAAGCCTTACGGTCGGACAGTATCTGCTTTCTTTGCTGGGCGCATGAAAGAAGGCTTACCCTGACCTGGTCCACATCGGATTCAAGGGCGACCCCGGCTTCAACCCGGGACTCGGTCTCCTCAAGGCTTCGGGTGAGGCTCTGTTCAAGCAAGTCATTGAGCGAGAGCTGTTTGTCCAAAAGTACAATCCCGAGGAAAACCGACTGTACCTTGGAGCGGAGAGGATACATGCTGACCTCCAGCTGACGGCGTTTCACTTCCGCACCGGTCCTCGCGAGATCCTTGCGGCTGGCTGCCATTCCACCGTCCCAGAGAGGCTGGGTCAGGTCGGCAGTGAAACCATACTGGTCATGCGGGATATTGAAGTCGAATCCCTGGATGTCAACAGGCATCTCGACGACCGTTGACTGCCAGGTAGCCTTTCCGGAGAGATTCAGTTGAGGCGCCCAGGAAAGGGATGCGTTGGCGATGTCGTACCGTTCGGCCGCATCGATAAGGTCATATTCCTTGATCTGGGGATAGTTCGCGACAGCCATGCCCACACAGTCCTCTATCGTGACCTGGGCGCTGGCCAGCACCGGAACAATCATCAGGATGATGGCCGGCAATGTATTTTTCAACAGTTTCATTTTGATGAATATGTCAGTCTGGATACAATCATTGCCACAGCTTCACTCTTACGTTCCTCCAGATACTTCCGTTCAGAGGCTTCATCCATCCTGAACAGGTTCGTCAGGACAGGCTCGAAGAACAGATGGGAGGTACAGACACTCAGGATGTCCAGCAGAAGGGCTTCAAAACGGATAGGGCTGATTCTGGATTCCCCGACCGCCTTTACGGTCCGGTCTCGGTGCGAGCTCATCACAGGCCCGAGATATCTTCCGAATTCGGAAACATAGGTCTCCAGCAGGTCCGGTCTCTCATTGGCGACTTCCAGGAAGAGGGATAGCTGCCCCCTGTGCCCATTGAAGAAATCGAAAAGGATTTCTGTCACCTTGCCGATAACTTCGGGTTCATAGACATCGGGCACCATTATGGCCTTGAGGCTCACCCGTACTTCATCGACATAGGAATCCAGGACCTTGAGAAAAATCTGTTCCTTGGTCCTGAAATAGTAATGGAGCATGGCGTGGGTCACTCCCGCCTCCGCTGCTATCAGCTTGGTTGTCGCGCCCTTGAATCCTTTCTCGGCAAAGAGTTTCTGGGCCGCCTTCAGGATATCCTTTTCTTTATTGTCTTTTCTGTTCATCTTCAATCGCCTAATCATTAACCAAATTGTTTAACACCATTGTTAACAAGCGCAAATATATACCATCAGGCAGAATATTCAAAGACTTTTATGCAAAAAAGAAAGCGGCCCCGTTGCGGAGGTCGCCTTCGTCGGCATATTCAATGAATATGTCAGATAATTCCTTGCTCGAGCATCGCCGTGGCGACTTTCATGAAACCTGCCACATTGGCGCCCTTGAGGTAGTCCACTGTCCCGTCCGGCTGCAGGCCGTACTTTACGCACTGTTCGTGGATGTTCTGCATGATCCAGTGCAGTTTCCGGTCGACTTCCTCGGCCGACCAGCTGATGTGGGCCGCATTCTGGGTCATTTCAAGACCTGATGTGGCCACCCCTCCGGCATTGACGGCCTTGCCTGGTGCGAAAATCACTCCATTGTGCTGGAAGAAATGGATGGCCTCAGGACGGCATCCCATGTTGGACACTTCGCAGCAGCACCAGCAGCCGTTGGCCTTGAGAGTCCTTGCGTCGTCCTCGTCAAGCTCATTCTGGAACGCGCAAGGCAGGGCGATGTCGCAAGGAATCGACCAGGACTTGCCGCCAGGGATGAAGGTGGCCTTGTCCGGGAACCTTGTTGCCATGTCCTCGACCCTGTCCCTGTTGGAAGAACGCATTTCGAGCATATATTCATTCATCTCCTCCGTGATGCCCCCTGGGATGCTGCAGACGCCATCCGGTCCCGAAATCGCCACAACCTTGGCACCGAGCTGGTTGGCCTTCTTCACCGCTCCCCAGGCAACGTTGCCGAACCCAGAGACACATATTCGCTGTCCCTCAAGAGTCTTTCCGACCCTGGCAAGCAGATGCTGGGTAAAATAGAGAGCCCCGAAACCGGTTGCCTCCGGGCGGAGCACGGACCCTCCCCAGGTCTCTCCCTTGCCGGTAAGGACGCCGGTGTGGTACTCCCTGGAGAGTTTCTGGTACATTCCGTTGAGGAAACCGATCTCCCTGCCGCCTACTCCTACATCTCCTGCCGGGATATCCTGGTCAGGCCCTATGCAGCGCCAGAGTTCAAGCATGAAAGCCTGGCAGAACCTCATGATTTCCGCATCGGACTTTCCTCTCGGACTGAAATCGGAGCCACCCTTTGCTCCTCCCATCGGCAATGAGGTGAGAGCATTCTTGAAAGTCTGCTCGAAACCGAGGAATTTCAGCATGGAAGGAGTTACTGAACTGTGGAACCGGAGTCCTCCCTTGTAAGGACCGATTGCGCTGTTGAACTGGACACGGTAGCCGAGATTGGTCTGCACATCTCCATTGTCATCTACCCAAGTAACCCTGAAGGTGAAGATACGGTCTGGCTCCACAAGCCTTTCGACAATCTTTGCCTTTTCGAATTCGGGGTGACGGTT
>JBJFDD010000039.1:0-11658 GCA_051889815.1 Candidatus Cryptobacteroides sp.
GGCCTCCTCGCAGGTCTGGATGTCCCACGGTGACACCATCTCACGGCTGCCTGAAGGAGCAGAGGTGATAGCATCGACCGAGAATGTAGCCAACGCAGCATTCAGTTTCAAGGGTGAAAAGACCTATGCAGTCCAGTTCCACCCGGAAGTCTTCCACACGACCGAAGGGACCAGAATCCTGGGCAACTTCGCATTGGGAATATGCGGATGCAAGGGAGACTGGACTCCTGACTCATTCATCGAGACCACCGTGGAAGCCTTGAGGAAGCAGATAGGTGAAGACAGGGTCATCCTGGGGCTGAGCGGAGGAGTGGATTCCACCGTTGCCGCAGCCCTGCTCAACAGGGCCATCGGCCACAACCTCACCTGCATATTCGTAAACAACGGCCTGCTCAGGAAGAATGAATATGAAGATGTCCTCGAGTCCTACAAAAGCATGGACCTCAACGTCATAGGAGCTGATGCCTCAAAAGAATTCCTTGCGGAACTCGCAGGAGTCAGCGATCCGGAGACCAAGAGGAAGATTATCGGAAGGCTCTTTGTGGAGACCTTCGACAAATATGCACGGACAATCGAGAATGCCCGCTGGCTCGCCCAAGGAACCATCTACCCCGATGTCATCGAATCTGCCGGAATCGAGGGTATCGCCTCCAAGATCAAGTCCCACCACAATGTAGGCGGACTTCCTGAGAAGATGAACCTGAAGGTCGTCGAGCCGCTGAGGATGCTGTTCAAGGATGAAGTGCGCAGAGTCGGGCGCGCCCTGGGCATCAAGGACGAACTGGTCGGAAGACATCCGTTCCCGGGTCCATCCCTGGCTATCCGCATCATAGGAGATGTCACCGAAGAGAAGCTCAGGGTCCTGCGCGAAGCCGACGACATCTACATCCGGGGCTTGCGCAACTATGACTGCACTTCCCTCCATCTGCCATCCGCATCGGATCCGCGTGTCGAGGCAAAAACTCTGTACGATGCCATCTGGCAGGCAGGAGTCATCCTCCTTCCAATCAAGAGTGTAGGAGTGATGGGCGACGAAAGGACCTATGAGAACCCTGTAGCCCTGAGGGCAGTGGTTTCGACCGATGCCATGACTGCCGACTGGTTCCACTTCCCTTACGATTTCCTTGCCGACGTCTCCAACGAAATCATCAACAAGGTCAAGGGAGTGAACAGGGTAGTTTACGACATTTCCTCCAAACCGCCGGCAACAATCGAATGGGAATAGCCAATTTATTCAAAAGATAACGGACAGACAATGAACAAAAAACTCAAGACCGCTTCCCTGTGTGTGCAGGGAGGCTATAAAGCCGGTAACGGTGAGCCTATCGAACTGCCTATCATCCAGAGCACCACTTTCAAGTACGACAACAGTGAAGAGATGGCTCTCCTCTTCGACCTGAAGAAGGACGGCTATTTCTACACCAGGCTGGCCAACCCTACAAACGATGCTGTTGCGGCGAAAATCGCCCAGCTGGAAGGTGGCGTCGGAGCAGTGCTCACCTCCAGCGGACAGGCAGCGAACTTTTACGCGATATTCAACATCTGCGAAGCCGGCGGTCACATCATCGCTTCGAATGAAATCTACGGAGGCACCTTCAACCTCTTCGGAGTGACTATGAAGAAACTGGGAATCGACTGCACCTTTGTCAGTCCCGATGCCAGCGAAGAGGAACTTCAGGCAGCATTCCGTCCGAACACCCGTGCGATGTTCGGAGAGACCATATCAAATCCGGGATGCCAGATACTCGACATTGAGAAATTCGCCTCTGTCGCCCACCGCAACGGTGTTCCGCTCATCGTGGACAACACTTTTGCCACTCCTGTCAACTGCAGGCCTTTCGAATGGGGTGCAGACATCGTCACCCATTCCACGACAAAGTACATGGACGGTCTCGCGACCCAGGTAGGCGGCGCAGTGGTGGACAGTGGCAACTTCGACTGGATGGCACATGCTGAAAAGTTCCCCGGGCTCTGTACTCCGGACGAATCCTACCATGGGCTGACCTATGTCAAGGATTTCGGAAAGATGGGCTACACTACCAAACTCGTTTCCCAGCTGATGCGTGACCTCGGGTCGATTCCGGCACCACAGAATTCATTCCTTCTCCACCTCGGGCTCCAGACCCTCCACTTGAGAATGGCCCAACACTGCCGCAATGCCCAGGCCGTAGCAGAATTTCTCCAGGCGAACCCGAAAGTTGCTTGGGTGCACTATTGCGGCCTGCCCGACGATCCGAACCACGAAAAGGCTCTCAAATATCTCCCGAACGGCTCGTGCGGAGTTCTAGCATTCGGACTGAAGGGCGACAGGGAAACCGCGATAAAGTGGATGGATTCCCTTGAAATGATCAACATCGTCACCCACGTGGCCGATGCCAGGACTTGCGTCCTCCACCCTGCCAGCCACACCCATCGGCAACTTTCCGAAGAACAGTTGAAAGAGGCCGGTGTTGCTCCCGACCTCATCCGCCTGTCTGTCGGCATCGAGGACATCGATGACATCCTCGCCGACATCAGCCAGGCTCTTGACAGGATCTAGTCGAGGCTGATTTCCTGGCCAAGATGAATGTTTCTTGTGCTGCTTCCTGCTTCAATCAGGTAGCGGCACTTGTCGTATTTCCAGTCCCCGAGAGTCACATTGTAGAATGAAAATGCGTCGCGGTCGAGAATGAATCTGACTTCACGGCTTTCTCCGCTTTTCAGCCAGACCTTCTCGAAGGCCTTGAGTTCGTGGAGAGGACGGTTGACCGAAGGATTCAGAGGCTTGACATAGATCTGGACCACTTCCGCACCGTCACGCTTGCCGGTGTTGGAAAGGCGGAGAGTACATTCGACTTTGCCATCGCCGACCGGCCTGACAGACAAGTCGCTGTAGGAGAAAGTGGTATAGCTCAGTCCGTGGCCGAAAGGATACAATTCTCCCTCAGGGTTGCGGTCAAAGTAGCGGTAACCCACATTGAGGATGTCGGTATAGAGGACGTGGTCAGCATCCTGCCAGGCTTTGCGGCAAGGATAGTCTTCGAGAGTCTTTGCCCAAGTAAAAGGAAGACGGCCGGAAGGATCGGTTTTGCCGGTGATGATGTCGGCGACCGCATTTCCTCCCTCAAGACCCGGATACCACGCTTCCAGGATGGATGAAGCATAAGGCTCGACAGAACCCAGTTCCAGAGGGGAGCCATTGAGAAGGACCAGGCTGACATTGCTGTTGCAACGGGAGAGATTCTCGACAAGGGTCGCCTGGGCTTGCGGAAGATCGAGGCTCTGCCGGTCACGTCCTTCGGTGTCGATGCTGTGGTCTATTCCTCCAACCACAATCACGGCATCCGCCTTCTTCGCAGCTTTGCGCAGACGGGCGAGCTGCCTTTCGGAAGCATCGCTTTCCGGGGTCTCGATCTCGATTCTCAATGCAGCATCACCGACTCCCCTTGTGTACATCACGCAGAGGTGGAAAGGATTGTCTTTGCGAATCTCCACATTGGCAGTGACCACACCGCCCTGGTTGGAGGACAGAAGGGCAATCGGGGCTCCTGCCCACTCATTGTTGTAGGCAAGGAGAGAACCTCCTCCGACAATGAACTTGACAGTGTACCTCCCATCTTCCTTCGCCTGGAGCCAGGTGTCGAAACGGGCTTCCCTGAATTCTTCGACCTTAATGGCCGGGTCTGGAGACTTCATCTCCCACATATAGTCCACGTTGTTGACAATCTTGCTCACTACCGGTTCGTTGGAGCCGTGGCGGTAGAAGCGGGCGTTGACTCCCTGCCTTTCCCCGTCGGCCATCATCATGTCATCCGGGACAAGGGCGAAACCGCCGAGTTCATCGGAAGGAAGGTAGGTCACCTTGCTCTCGCCGAAAGCCTTCCGCAGTCCGTCAAGAACGGTTATCTCATATGGAGCCTGGACCCAGGAACTGCCACCCATCGCGAGGACGCAAAGTTTCTTGTCGGCATTGGGACCGGTAACAAGAATGTTCCGGACCTTTTTGGGATCAAGAGGCAGGGAATTGTTCTCGTTCTTGAGAAGCACGATTCCCTCCTGCGCAGTTTCCCTGGCCACGGCGCAATGCTCTTCAGTTGCTATTGAGGCTTCCGGAAGCGACTTGTTGCTGCCGTCGAGAAGTCCGAGGGCATCATAGACGCGGAGCACACGGCGGACTTTGTCGTCCACCTCGGACTCGGCAACGCTTCCCTCCCTCACAGCCTTGAGCAGAGGCTCACCGAAACCGCACTGGTCTCCTCCCGGCATGGAAACGTCCAGCCCGGCCCAGGCAGCCTTGTGGGTCGAGCGGGTGCCAAGCCAATCAGTCATCACAAAACCCTGGAAGCCCCATCTGTGCTTGAGGACATCGGTAAGCAAGGTCCGGTCATCGCTAACATAGTTGTAATTGATTCCGTTGGCTGCTGTCATCACAGTCATCACTCCCGCATCCACCGCTGCCTTGAATCCGGGAAGATATATTTCGTGGAGGGTACGCTCATCCACCACCGAAAAATAGAAGTTCCTGTTATCCTCGCGATTGTTGCAGGCGAAATGCTTTATGCAGGCTGCAACTCCCTGGCTCTGGATACCACGGACATGGGCTGCTGCAATGCTGCTGTTGAGCATCGGGTCTTCGGTATAATATTCAAAGAAACGTCCGCCGAGAGGGTCGCGGAGGATGTTGCAGGCAGGCCCGAGAAGCACGCCACGTCCGCAGGCGCGTGTCTCTTCTCCCATCACCTCGCCCGCCCTCTCGACAAGGGCCGGATTCCAGGTCGCGCCGAGAGCCACCCCGCTCGGAAAGGCTGTCGTACCGATTTTGGCATTCGGTCCTCTCGGTCCGTCGCAGCAAGGGACCACAGGGATGCCCAGGCGCTCAAGCCCGGGAAAACCCATGTCGCAGCCATAGCAGAAGCGTACCTTTTCCTCGAGAGTCATTTGTTCTATCAATGCATTGATTCTCTCTTCATCAGCATTTTCCAGGGGCCCGGAGGCGGAAGCGGTGCCCGCAATCAATGCCAGGCAGAGCAGCAGGGTCAGAATTCGGTTGTTCATATTGTCAAGTATTCTAAATATTCAGATTGCAGTCTATCCAGACCAGTTTCATGGGATAATATTCCATGGCAAAAATAGAAATAATACTGAACATTATACGGTTTCTGCCGGAAAAACTCTTGCAGAAAGAGCTGCAGCCTGTTTAAAAGGTTACGGATTATGGTTATATTTGTAGGGAACACGGTAACAAATGAACCTCATCATGATCATGAAAAAGATTCTCGCCTCATTAGCGTTTATCCTGGCATCAATCGCCGCCAATGCCGCAGTCGCGGTAAACCTGCGTTGTGAATATCTCACTTCCCCCCTGAGCATCGACAATCCCCATCCCATGCTGAGCTGGATGATGGAAAGCAAGACTCCGGATGCCTACCAGACTGCCTGGCAGGTGATGGTGGCAAGCAGTCCGGAACTGCTGAAAGCCGACAAAGCTGACCTCTGGGACAGCGGACGCCGGGAGGGCTCTGGAATAGCCGTTGAATATGCCGGAAAAGGACTTGAACCTTTCAGCAGATGCTACTGGAAAGTCCGCATCTGGGACGAAAAAGGCAAGGCTTCCGCCTGGAGCAGGACTGCAGAGTGGGCGATGGGAGCAATCTCGGCAGAGGACTGGACTCCGGCACGATGGATTTCTGCAAAACCGGACGACCTGTGGCGTGAAGAATGGCAGCAGCGGAAAGCCGCAGAGAAGGCCGTAGAGAAGCTCGACTGGCCCATGTACAATGGTATGGGTCTGGACATCTGGGACGTCGCCGCGATGACCGAACCCGCCTATGATCCTTCTCCGCTGATGCGCAGGACTTTCGAGGTCAAGGCAAAGCCCGTCAGGGCAATGCTCTACGTCACCGGCCTGGGATACTACGAGGCTTTCATCAACGGCAAGAGGGTCGGCGACCAGGTCCTTGACCCGGGCTGGACCTACTACAACAAGCACACCGCCTACAATGCATTCGACGTTCTGCCGATGCTCAGATCCGGTGACAACGCCATCGGGATAATGCTCGGGCGCGGACAGTACAATCCCCTGTGCAATGACATCTGGCGGCTCTGCACCAGCGAATGGGTCGGACAGCCGAAAGCGAAGGCCCTTCTGAGGATTGAATATCCTGACGGCTCCGTCAGTGTTGTCGGAACCGACGGAAACTGGTGCACAACCGGTGGACCTATTGTCTATGACGACACCAGGCTTGGAGAGATCTACGATGCCCGCCTCGAGCGCGAAGGCTGGTCCACCGCCGCCTATGACGATTCCGCATGGGGGCAGGCAGTCGAGGTGGACTGGGACACCGACCTGAAGTTCCAGTGCCAGCCGCCGGTACGGACCTTCGAAGGCATCAGGCCTGTCAGGACAATCGCCCGGAGCGACACCGAAACCGTGTTCGACATGGGGCGGAATCTGGCCGGATGGGCAAGAGTCAAGGTCAACGGCAAGGCCGGACAGAAAGTGCTGGTCGAATATTGTGAAATCGTGAGCGATTCCCTCCTGGCGCCATGGCTGCCGGAGTACCGGCGCAACTATCCGGAACCGGACGGTGACTATGCCTCATTCTACGACAGTGAAATCAGGGTGCGCCAGCAGAACGGCTACATCCTCAAGGGCGACCCGAAGGGAGAGACCTTCGAATGCCATTTCTCCTACAAAGGATTCCAGTGGGTAAGGATTACTACCGACGAAGGGGTACGCCTGCTGGAAGTCGAAAGCATTCCGGTCCACACGGACCTCAAGAGCGCCGGGTCATTCCAGTGCAGTGACCCTTCAATCAACCTTCTCCAGAGGAACAGCATCAACTCGATGATGAGCAACTACATAAGCATCCCTACAGACTGCCCGCACCGCGAAAAACAGGGCTGGACTGCCGATGCCTTCATCGCTGCCGAGGCCGCAATGTACAATTTCGACATGGCCAACTTCTACTCCAACTGGCTGCGCGCCCTTGCCGATTCTGAGAGCCCGGACGGTTCATTGCCGACAGTCGCACCAAGCACGAACTACGACATCAACAGTTCCACCACCTGGCCGTCCGCAATTGTCCGGGTGGCGACAGACCTTTACAGGCACTACGGCGAAGCACGTCCCGCAAAGGACTACCTGGGGTGCATGAAGCGATTCATATTCAACAGTTCACAGCGCACTCTCAACGGCAATCCATACATCATCAACGATGTTCTCGGGGACTGGGTTTCACCTACCTACGACAAGCCCGGGTTCACCATGGCCCCGCCAGAAGGCACTCCTTACTACGGAACTGCCACCCACGCCTACTGCCTCTCTGCCATCGCCGACCTGGCTCTCCTCGCCGGTGACAAGGCAACTGCAGACAGCCTGGAACGATGCGCCGCAGTTTTCCGGAAAGGATTCAACCGCGAGTTCTTCGACAAGGAATCGGCTTCCTACCACGGGACCATCCCGACCCCGGAGTACCGCCAGGCCACCAATGCTGTGGCCCTTGAATATGGGCTCGTGCCTCCGGAGATGGAGGAGAAGGTAAGAGAGGGTCTCATTGCCGACCTCAAGGCCCACGACTACCGCATCGGAACAGGCTTCCTCGGCACTCCGGCATTGATGAACTACCTACCGCTGCACGACCCGAATACCGCTTTCAAGGTTGCCACGCAACCTGAATATCCCGGATTCACCCACATGCTGAGCGACAATTCGACAACCTTGTGGGAGAACTGGAGCGGAGAGGCCTCGAGAAACCACCTTCCTTTTGCCCTCATCAGCGCCTACTACTACAAGTTCCTGGCGGGAATCCGCGCCGACGGACCGGGATTCGCCACCTTCACCGTGGCTCCGACAGCCGTAGAGAATCTCTCTTGGGTCAAAGCCCATCACGACACGATGTACGGCAGGATTTCCAGCGAATGGAGGCGTGAAGGCAACCGTTTCACCTTGACCGTAAGCGTACCCGCCAACACCGTCTGTACGGTCGTGCTTCCTTCCCGCGAGGGAGATATTGTCCACCGCGTAGGCTCTGGCAGGCACACTTTCCGCTCCGACCTGTAAGCATCCAGGACATTGACAGCAACCCGGACAAACATATTCATAAAACAGGAGAAAATGATGACTCTTCGCTCTTTCCGCCCGTTTGTGGCGTCCCTCTGCCTTGTTTCAGCCCTGCCGCTGATGGCGCAGAAACAGGCAGCTCCCACTCTCAAGGAGGCCCACAAGGCATTTTCCTCCAGGGACAAGGCAGCATTCGCCGCCCCGGATGAACTTTATTATCCGGAAACCTGGTTCCACTTTGTGGACGGGAATGTCAGCAAAGAGGGAATCCGCAAGGACCTTGAAGCAATCAAGGGAGCCGGCATCCGGGGAGTGCAGTTCTTCCACGGAGGCAATTTCGGCGGGACATGGCCTGGAGTTGACAACCCGATATATTGCCTGAGCGACAGATGGACTGACCTTCTTGGCTACACTGCCAGCGTTGCTGACAGCCTCGGACTGCGTTTCACGATGCAGGTCTGCCCGGGCTGGTCGATGGCGGGCGGCCCCTGGATAAAGGAAGAAAACTCGATGAGAGGCATCGTCCGTACGAGTGTCACCGTGCAGGGTGGGCAGAAGGTCGTCCGGGATTTTAAGATTGAAGGAGACTTGGCTGCTCCGGAAAAGGACTACCGGGACATCTGTGTCCTGGCTTTCCCCAAACCGGAGGGAGAGGAAGAAGATGCCCTGTTCGACCTTGAGTCACCGGTGTTCCTGCCTGAAGGACAGTCGCCATGGAGTGTCGAGGTGGAGTTCGGTGGCCCGACTGCCGTCCGGAGCCTGGAGATGAACAATGCCTCCGCGATGTCCCACGAATATTCCTACGACCCGGGATGCAGCGTAAAGGTTGAAGCCTGGCTTCCGGACGGGACACTCAGGACGGTGCTGGACTCCCCTGTCCCGATGGCCGCCTGGCAGATTCCGACTCCGTCGATGACCCTGGCCCTGGATGAGGTAAGCGCAGTGAAAGTCCGCATCACGATTTCGCATGCCCATCCTGCCATGATAAGCAAGCTCAGATTGTCAGGAGCCGCAAGGAAGAACGGATGGGAGATGCAGGCAGGAAGGGTCCTGTACGGAATTCCACGGGCTTCAGAATTCAGTGTCCAGAGTCCCGGTTCATACATCGATGCTGACAAGGTTCTCGACCTTTCCGACCACATGGACAGCGAGGGGCATTTCGAATGGGAAGCCCCTGAAGGAGACTGGTGCGTGATGAGGGTAGGACATGTCAACACCTGCATGAAGAACGGACCGGCTCCGGCAGAGGCCACTGGCTGGGAATGTGACAAGCTGACTCCGGAAGGAGCGGATGCCGTCTTCGACAACTACATCGGGAAATACGAAAAGGATGCCGTGCACGGCCGTCTTCAAGGGATGCTGCTGGACAGTTGGGAGTGCCAGACCCAGACCTGGTGCCGCGGAATGGAGGAAGAATTCAAGGAATATGCCGGCTACGACCCAAGGCCTTGGATTCCAGCCCTCTTCGGCTATGTTGTCGGCGACCAGAGGCAGACTGCCGGGTTCCTGCGTGACTGGAGGGAACTCATCAATCATCAGCTGGTAGAGAATTTCTACGGAAGGATGGCCGCAAGGGCCCACGAACGCGGACTCTCCGTACAGTACGAGACTTGCGGCGGGGATGTCTATCCCTGCGACCCCCTTGAGTACTTCAAATATGCCGACATCCCGATGGCCGAGTTCTGGCACCACTCTACCTCGGACAACTTTGTCGGTTCCATCAATTTCAAGCCGGTTAGACCTGCCGCATCAGCCGCCCACATCTACGGCAAGACCAGAGTCTCGGCTGAGGCCTTCACTTCCTTCTGGCTCACCTGGGACGAGAATTTCCGTCAGTTGAAGGAAAATGCCAACAGGCACATGGCCCAAGGCATAACCCACGAAGTCTTCCACACCTACACCCACAACCCGAATGCCGACACGATGGTCCCGGGGACCTCCTTCGGCTCAAGCATAGGAACACCTTTCCTCAGGGGACAGACCTGGTGGCAATTCATGCCGGGGTTCACTGAATATCTCGCCCGCTGCTCCTACATGCTCGAGCGCGGAGTCCCTTCGATGGACGTGCTCTGGTACCTGGGAGATGACATGGACCACAGGCCGGACCAGAAGCCGGACTACATGCCAGGATTCAACTACGACTACTGCAACCGGGATGTCCTTCTCTCAAGGCTGACAGTCAGGAAAGGGGAGGTCGTGACGCCGGAAGGTCTCTCCTACAACCTGATCTGGTGGCCGCAGGCCGACGTGATCTCCCCGGAGACCCTCGAGAAGATGCTCTCCCTGGTCAGGAAGGGTGCAGTCCTCGTGACGACCCGACCGAAGGATGTCTCGACTCTCCGCCAGTACGACAAGGACAGGTTCCGCAACGCTTTCGACACACTGTTCGGGGACGGTTCCTCTTCCGTCATCGAAGTCGGCAAGGGCAGGGTCTATCTCGACACTCCGGTTGTGGAAGCGCTTCATGCCGAGGGCTGCGTGGAAGATGTGCGCAACGGGGAGAACGTGGACTGGCTGCACCGCAGGACAAAGGGAGCGGACTGGTATTTCGTGGCGCCGAAAGAAGGAAAGGATTTCAAGGGAAAGATTGATTTCCGCTGCCGCGGGGAGGTGGAAATCTGGAATCCGGTGGACGGATCATCCAAGCCGGCCAAGGTCACTGGGAATGGAGACCGAACGGAAGTCAGCCTCGACCTTGAGCGGGCGGAGTGCTGCTTCGTCGTCTTCCGCCACAGATTGTTCCCGAAGCGCGGCGCACCGAAGGAGACTTCGACGATCAATGAATATGACATCAGCCACGACTGGACCATTTCCTTCCCTGAGGGCTGGGGCGCACCTGCATCCCTTGACCTTGAAAGCCTGATGCCTTGGAAAGATCTGAATATTCCGGAAGAAGGCAGAGCCTTCAGCGGGACGGCGACATATTCAAAGACAATTGAGATTGAATCGCTTGCCGAGGATGCAAGGTACATTCTGGACCTCGGTGCCGTCGAGATGGCCGCCCGGGTGGAAGTCAATGGCGAGGAGATCGGGGCAGTTTGGACCAACCCATATTCACTGGACATCACTCCCGCGCTGAAGAGGGGCAGCAACGAGATAAGAGTCGAGGTCACAAGCACCTGGTTCAACCGTCTGGTGTTCGATGCCGGCCAGGAAGAAGACCTTCGCAAGACCTGGACCATTGCCGGACCTGCTGCTGATGCGTCCCTTCGCCCTTCGGGACTTCTTGGACCTGTCAAGGTATTGGAAGAGAAGTAGCTATGGAATCCGTCCTGCAGTCGTTGATGTTGTCCAAGGCTGACCCGTCGCAGGTTGCCGGTCTTTCGCGTTTCTTCAAATGCGGGCGGGGGCAGTATGGAGAAGGTGACAGGTTCCTGGGTATCAAGGTTCCTGTGACCAGGGGCGTTGTCCGGGAATGCTGGAAGGAACTCAGTTTTGCGGACCTGGAGACCTGTATCCGCAGCGAATACCATGAGGTCAGGCTTGCAGCACTTCTCTCCCTGGTCGAAATATTCTCACATGCCAGGAAAGACAAAGCCTTGCAGGAGCGATGCGTGGATTTCTATCTCTCGCACACCGGTTTCATCAACAACTGGGACCTGGTTGACCTCAGTTGC
>JBJFDD010000040.1:0-37757 GCA_051889815.1 Candidatus Cryptobacteroides sp.
TGACGTAATCATATTCAAAGACCTTGTCAGCACAATCGCAGGTCTTGACGAGGATATTCATCCAGTTCAGGTCCGTCTGCGCGTAAGGGATGATGTCTGAGGCAGTTTTGACCTCGAAGATGACTGCCGAAGCGCTCTCGCTGACGCTGATCTCGACAATGTCGTTGCGCGCGCTGTTGTCACGATAGACATCCGAACCGTCGAAGTTCTTGAAATTGCGCTCGATGGCATCTCCTTCGAAATCACGGTAGGTCTTCCCCTTCTGGGCAGAAACCCCGCAGTCACCCTTGTAGCGGCGGACATTCTCCGCAAGAAGCAGGTAGAAATTGTCCCCGTAGCCACCCTTCATCATCTCTGAGTCACGGGAGAACTCCTCGTTGAAAAGGTCCACGAACACAGTCTCCTTCTTGCCGTTGAGAAGTTTCAGGGCAATCCACTCGTTCCAGCCGGTCACGAAAACATTGTCAACCTTGTCGATGTTGTCGAAGACTGTCTGCCACTGGTTCTGGAAATTGCGGCCCTTGCGGAAATCCTCCTTGATCTCCTTGTGGGTCTTTGCATCCCAGCCACGTCCGCGGCAGGTAGTTGTGTCGGAGAAAGTAACTGTCTCGACCGAATGCTGGGAGACAGACACGGAGACGACACCGTTGTGGAGACGCTGAGGATTGTCCCAGCTCATCCAAGGGAAGGCATTCTCATCGTACGGAGCATTCGGCCACTGCGACTCGCGGACATCGAAAATCTCCTGCAACTCGTCCGATATATAATCCGGGTTCGAGCCCTGGTCAGAAGACTTGTTCTTTCTGGTAAGGCCGACAACCAGGGGCTTGCCCTTCGGGCTGTAGAAAAGACCGTCCCACTCGCCGGACTTGACAAAGTTGTCATAGATCATCTGCACGGACTTGCCGGAAGCGCTGTTGGTGTAGAAAGCCACCTTCGGGACATCAAAACCCTGGGAAGCGAATTTCTTCAGCACATTCAGGACGACAGAAATGGCTTCAGGATAAACCACGGCATTGGTGGTGTCGAACATCAGGTAGTCGATCCCGGCATTCATCAGAAGTTCGACGTGACGGGTAACGACCCAAGGGTCGCGGCTGTCGTAGTAGCCGTAGAGCGGCTCGCCCCAGAAATGGAACTGCCCTGCAGGGCTCTTCGGAGTGCCTTCCGGTGCCCAGAGATCTTCCGGAGCCTCCTTGAGCAGTTTGGTGATGTCATAGATGCCCTTCTGCTGGCTTGGATGCTGACCGAGCCAGACGAAGTAGAAGATACCGACATCTTTCTTTCCTGTTCCCTGTGCGAAAACAGATGAGGTGAGCAGCAATGCTGCCGCGAGAGTTAAAAGAATCTTTTTCATTGAGTTTGGTTTAGTAAGTTATGGTGGTTACTTGAATCTGGTCTTGAACTGCCAGGTACCGGATCCTACCTCCCTGGAAGAGTAGCCGCCCTTCGCATCCGGAATCCAGACGGTGGCAGTCGTGTTGGCAGGAATCGTCACGTCGAGAGTGAGGGTGTTGCCCTTCTTCCTCCAGGCGCTGCGGATTGTACCCTTGACGGTTTCAAGTTCACCTTCAGCAAAGTCGAGTTCATCGAATATGTAAGGCTTGATCGTGAAATGTCCGTAGGCCGGATTCTCGAATTCCGGACTGATGCCGGCAACATACTTGTAGAACCAGGAACCGATTGAACCCATCATCGGATGGTTGTGCGAGTTCATTGCATCACCGGTAAGGTACTCCCAGCGCTCCCAGAGGGTGGTCGCACCATTGGCAAGCATGTAGCCCCAGCCAGGGTAGGTAGTCTGGGTCGCGATCCGGTAGGCTTCCTCCTTGTGACCATATTCAGTGAGCATCTCAAGGAGATACTTCGTGCAGAGGTTGCCGGTCGTCAGATGGTAGTCGTGAGCGACCACATCGGCGACAAGGTTGTCAACCACGCGCTGGATCCTCTCTTTCGGAACAATGCCGAGGAAGAGGGCAAAGGAATTGGCCGCCTGGTTGTTGTTGCCATAGCCGCCTGCCTTCTCGTCCCAGTACTCGCGGTTGATGGCAGCCGCTGTCTTTTCGGCGAGTTCCGAATAGAAAGCCGCGTCCTTCGGTCTTTGTGCCACCTCGGCCATCTGGGAGAGCATCACTGCGCAGTAGTAGAGGTAGCCGGTGGAAATAAGGAGGCCCGGGGTATATTTCGAAACTCCATTGTCCGGATGCATCAGGAACTCCTTCGGAGGGCACCAGTCGCCATAGTAGCTGTAGTCAACAATGCCATCCTTGGTACGAGAGGCAAGATAGTCCACCCACGCCTTCATGTTGTCGAAGCCCTCGATGATGAGAGACTTGTTGCCGTAGAACTTGTAGGAGTTGTAGGCTAGGAGAAGGAAACTGGCACAGACAGGATCGGCCGGCCTTGCGCCGAAACGGAAAGGAGCCACGCAGGTGATGGTTCCGTCAGGGCCCTGGGTGTCAACGATGTCCCAGAAGAACTTCGGGAAGAATCTTGCCATGTCGAAGTTATAGAACGCAGGCTCCATGCTGACGGTCAAGTCGTTGAGCCATCCCATCCTCTCGTCTCTCTGCGGGCAGTCGGTAGGGACGCTGTGGAAGTTGGAAGCCTCGGTGTTGAGTACCATCGTGTTGATGTCATTCAGCAAGGAATTGCTGCAGTTGAAGCTTGAAGTCCTGGCCATTGAAGAACGGACAGCCTTGACCTGGATGTCCTCGATGGCAGGAGCCTTGTCCAGGCCATCAATCTGGACGAAACGGAAACCGTGGTAGGTGAACTTCGGTTCCCACTCGAAACCTGAATCGTCGGCAGGGATGAAGCTGTCCTCGCTCTTCGCATTGCGGAGGTTGTCCTGGTTGACCAGGCCATTGTCCCTGACGGTTTCGGCATAGCGCAGAGTCACCTTCTTCCCGCCCATTCCGGAGACCTTGAGGGAAATCCATCCGGCAAGATTGCGTCCTGCATCAACCACATAGACACCCGGCTGGGGCTCGGACACTGCTGCCGGAGCAAAGGACTCGACCACCTTGATCGGTTCCATCTGCTGGGAGACCAGCTTCCCTACAGGCTCGTCGGTGTTGTAGGCAAGTCCCCAGACCTTGTTCATCATGCCTGCAGGGCGGTACGGCTCAAAGAGCTCGGGATTTTCCTCCCTCGCATCGAAATGTTCGCCATCGAATATGCTGGTGTACATCGTCGAACCCGCAGTGATGGCTCTCATGCTGCCTTCTGTAAGAGCAGCCTGGGTGCCGTCCTCGAAAAGGACATGCATCTGCATGCGGAGTTTCGGAGTGCCGATGAAGCCCGGAGCGACGGCCACCACAATCGTGTTGGCTTTCTCGGTAAAGCAGTCGGAGATGTCGTAGGTGGCATAGTAAATCCTCCTGCTGTAGGAACTCTGGGCCGGGTCAAGGACATGGTCCCCGACCTTCTTGCCGTTTATCATCAGCTCATAGAAGCCCAAGCCGGCGATGTACATCCTGGCCTCCTTGACCGGTTTTCCGCCGTAGTCCACTGTTGACTTGAAATACAGCACACGTCCCGGCATTCCGGTGGCATAGCCGATCCAGCCGCCCCACCAGTCCTCTTCGTGGAGAAGACCCATCTCGAAGGAAGCAGGTCCAGACCAGTCAGTTGCCACATCATCTTCTGTCCAGAGGCGGACCTTCCACCAGTAACGGGCCCTGCTGAAGAGGGTTTTGCCTTTGTAGATGATACCTGTGGATGCAGAACCGGACACCTTGCCGCTGTCCCACATGTCAGCCTCGCCGTTGGCAAGCTTTTCTTGTGAAGAAGCCACCAGGACCTGATAGGCAGTCTGCATGCAGCCACGACGGGAGGATTCCACCTTCCAGCTCAGCTGGGGCTGCTCCCCGTCTATTCCGATAGGTTCAGTCTGGTAGTTGGTCCGAAGGTCAGCCGGCTTTGCAACGGGTGCCTCCTTCGCTCCGGCTCCAAGGGAAAGGGCACAGCAGAGGAAAAAGGCTGAAATGATTGTCGCTATTCGTGTCAGGATATTCATAAAAGCAAATTCTTAAAGAGATTGGTCTGCTTTGCGGGACGGTCTATTCGTAGATTTCAGGGACGTCAACGAGGGTGCGCCTGAACATGTTGTCGCCGCCCACCCAGTTCGGATGATGGTAAACAAGCCACTTCCACTCCTTCCAATAGTCCTCGAAGAACATCTGCTGCTTGTCCACCTGCTTTCCGTCGCCGGCCAGGGAGGTCACGAGGTCGAACCTGCAGCCCTTGATGCCGTACTTGCTGCGGACCTTCGAAATCAGTTCGTTGCAGGCGACCTGGGTCCCGGATTCGTTGCAAGGGATGTTGTTCAGGATAGGGATGCATCCCTGTGAAAGAATATATTCAACAAGTTCGGAGAGGTTTTCCTCCGTGTTGCCTCCGTTGGTTCCGATTGTCACCATCACATAGTCGGTCTTGATGTAAGGAAGCTCGTTCCTGATGTAGTCGAGGACCTGGACTATAGTGCAGCCTCCACGCCCGCTGGACATCGCATTGCCGCCAAGATGGCTGATGATGCGCTGGGTCCAGGCGTACTTGAAATAGTCTGCCGGGAAGTAACCCTCTGGCTGGGTGATGGAATCTCCGTAGATGAGCATGCGCACCTTCTTCTTGAGTGCGGAGACAGTGACCCTGCTGACAAGGGTGGATGAACCTTTGCGGAGTCCGAAGCAGTAGTGGTCCCACTGCATTCCGACATTGAATCCCTCCTGCAGGACTCCCGCACCGTGCCCGCCCGGACCGTCATTCACGGCTTCCACATAGGCGGTTCCACGCCCTTTGCAGGCGGAGACACGTACAGCCGACTTGTTGTAGATGTGGATCACCTCGATGTCACAGGCCTTGCCCCCTTCCAGGAAAGGAGCATCGACTTCGGTTACCGGCGAGGTGAGGATCCTTACCTTGCGGGCAGGAACATCGATTTCAGCGGTGAAATCGCCCTCGCTGCTCTGGAGCCACAGGACAGCATCCCCTGAAGGGGTGATCCGGTAGCAGGCCTTGCGCTCGGCAAGGGCGTAGTACTTGTCAATCTTCGCCAGGGCTGTTCCGGGAATAAGGGAAAGGCCGCCATCGACATATTCAGCGGCTCCGTTGAGCATGAGGAATTCAGGCTTCTCGCCTTTGTCGAACCTGATGTCAAGCATTACTGCCGGCTTGGAAACTTCCCCGGCAGCAACCATCTGCGACACTGACATGATGGCCAGCACCGCCAAAGTTAAAAGTCTTTGCATATTGTCCGTTTTGAAACTGATTCAAATCTGCCTACAGCCTCCACACCGACGCTCCTCGCATCCGTACCCTGGATGACGAACCTGAGAGGCTCAGGATGAAGGGGATAGGTGTTGTCGCCGTTGGTGTCGAAAGTCTGATACGGTCCCTCGGCAGGCACGGTCCCGACAAGGCTGTTGTTCTTGAATATGTTGAAGCGTGCAATCCCCGACTCGACATCGGCATCCGCATCCCAGGTCAGGACGAGCGAAGTGTCCGTCTTCTCAACCTTGAGATTATACGGCGCCTCCGGAGCGGTCTTGTCGCGAAGGGTGCCTGTCGTGACATATTCCTTCCAGTTCAAGGCAGTCTTCCTGTCCGCGAAACGGCAGAGGCCGGCGGCATCCCCGTCGAACTTCGACTCCTTGCAAAGTTCCATGGTCCCGGGATTGCCGAGCCAGGTCTTCTTCGGGTCAAGACTCCGCAGGACCATTGACTTGCCCTTTGGCAGCCTCTGCTCCATGGCCGCCTCGAAGAACGGAATCGCCATGAGGCGGATGTAGCTGAAATTGTGGTTCTGGCCGGGAGTAAAAGCAATGCATGCAGGAGCATCCATCAGGCGCAGACGGGAGAAGGTGTTCTTCGCTGTCGCCTCGCAGGCAGCGAACGGGGCATCTTCCGGACCCGCGTGCCTGAGCAGGACAGGGACCTCCGCTGCTTCTGCAGGATACTCCCACTGCGGATCGAAGGCCGCTGAATATGCCACCAGGGCAATGACCCTCTCAGGATAGTCCCTCAACATGCCCAGGGTCCAGTACCCGCCTCCGGAATGTCCGAAAAGCAGGAACGGAGCACCCTCAAGCTCCGGATGGCCGGACTTTGATGCAACGATGGAAAGCACATTGAATAGAGCCTCGGCACTCCCGGACTCCGGGTCGCGCCACCCGGAACAGTCCCCGTAAAGGGCTGTCTCCAGCACCGCCAGGTCCCATTTTTTTGCGAAGGCCTGGTACTGCAAGTCGTAAGGCCGGGTGATTCCGAACTGTTCCATCGTGCACCCGTGCTGGAGCACCAGGACACCGCGGACACGCTTTGCAGACCCGGGCACAAAGACACCGTAGTCGGCTTTTGATGCAAAGGGACAGGACTCCCCTTCCAAGGTCACGCGATAGATACTGTCTTTTTCAATTGCAGGATTGACAGAAGTTGCTGATGGCCGGTCACCGCAGCCGGAAACAAAGAGGCCTGCCAGAAAGCAGGCCACAGATGTCAGCAGAAATTGTGCTGGAATTCTCATTTTGCTGTCAATTCATGTGGTCGACACAAATTTAACATTTTTTGCCGACTTTATTGAGAAAACATTGGATAGTGTTCTCCATCAGGCAGCAGATGGTCATCGGACCGACTCCTCCCGGGACCGGCGTGATGGCGGAGGCCTTAGGCTCCACTGAAGCGAAGTCCACATCGCCGCAGAGGGCTCCGTTCTCGTCCCTGTCCATTCCGACGTCAATCACCGCGGCACCTTCCTTGACCATGTCTCCGGTCACGAACTTTGCCCTTCCGATGGCCACCACAAGAATGTCGGCCTTGCGGGTGATGTCAGAGAGGTTCTCCGTACGGGAATGGCAGATGGTAACTGTGGCATTCCTGTCAAGAAGGAGTTTGGCAACCGGGAGACCGACAATCTGGCTGCGGCCTATGACAACTGCATTCTTGCCTGCAATCTCACATCCTGCACTCTCCAGGAGCTTGATGATGCCTGCGGGAGTACAAGGAATGACGCAGGAAGAATTCGGCCGCTTCTGCCAGAGGGCGGCAGTGTTGAGGGGATGGAATCCGTCCACATCCTTTTCGTGTGCTATGGCCTCGATGACCTTCACCTCGCTGATGTGGCGGGGTACCGGAAGCTGGACCAGGATTCCGTCCACGGAGTCATCCCGGTTGAGGGAATCGATAGTGGAGAGAAGTTCCTCTTCGGTTGTCTGTGCAGGCATACGGACGGTCAGGTTCGTGATACCGACAGCTTCGCAGGCCTTCGCCTTGTTGCGGACATAGGTCTGGCTGGCAGGGTCCTCCCCCACCAGGATTACGGCAAGGGACGGAGCGCGTCCGTATTTCTCGGGGAACCCGGCCACTCGGGCTGCCATTTCGGCCTTGAGGGATGCTGCAAGGTCTTTTCCGCTTATGATTTTTGCCATTTTGAATATCTTCAATTAATCAAGAACAATAAAGATCGTCAGAGAATCCAGTGTCCGATGTCGGTGCGGTTGAAAAGGTTGTCGCAGCGGATCTTCCCCACGGCAGCAAGAGCCTTGTCGCGGGCCTCCGGAGCGGTCGGCGCGGCAGCAACAACCATCAGCACCCTTCCTCCGGAAGTCACAAGCACGGGCTCATCCTGTCCATCGGCAGCGGACAGCTTAGTCCCCATCTGGTAGATCCTGACAGAAGGATCGGACATCGCCTCGTCGAGTCCCTCGATCCTGAAGCCCTTTTCGTAGGAGCCAGGATAGCCTTTCGAGGCCATCACGAAGCCCAGGGTCACATTGCCGGCCCACTTGACCTGCGGCATGGCAGAAGGGTCACTGTCGGCAACTGCCGAGAACATCTCATAGATGTCGGATTCGAGTCTCGGAAGGACAACCTCGGTTTCCGGATCGCCGAAGCGGCAGTTGAACTCGATGACCTTGATGCCGTCAGGAGTCTTCATCAGACCTCCGTACAGCACGCCCTTGAACGGACAGTCCTCGCTCACCATCGCCCCTGCAACCTTCTTCATGATGTGCTCCAGGGCGTAATTCTCATCCTCAGGGGTAATGAAAGGAAGCGGTGAATATGCCCCCATCCCTCCGGTGTTCGGACCCTTGTCGCCGTCGAAGGCGCGCTTGTGGTCCTGCGAGAGAGCCAGGGGATAGACATTCAGACCGTCAACGAAGCACATGAAAGAGAATTCGGGACCCGTGAGGAACTCCTCCACAACGACCTTCCCCTTGCCGAAACGGTCGTCAAGAAGCATGTCACGAAGGGCTTCCTCAGCCTCCTGCCGGGTCTCAGGGATGACCACTCCCTTGCCGGCGGCGAGACCGTCGTACTTCAGGACGACAGGGAACTTGCCCGCGGCAACATATTCAAGAGCCTCGTCATAGCTGTCGAAGGTGCGGTAGGCGGCTGTCGGGACTCCGTATTTGGCCATCAGTCTCTTGGCGAAATCCTTGCTGGACTCGATCCTGGCGGCAGCGGCAGAAGGACCGAATATTCTCAGGCCCGCCTCCGTGAAGGCATCGGCGATTCCGAGCGAAAGCGGAACCTCCGGTCCGACAACGGTAAGGTCGATGCCGTTCTGCAATGCGAATTCCACAAGGGCCGGAATGTCGGTCTCCTTGACCGGGACACATTCAGCCTGTGCGGCTATTCCGGCATTGCCCGGGGCACAGTAGATTTTTCCGACACGGGAAGACCTGCACAGGGCATCCACAATGGCATGCTCGCGTCCGCCGCTACCCACGACAAGAACCCGGCAACCCACGAGGGAGTCCAGGGTCACGGTCTTCGAGTCAGTTCCTGTCAACGGTTTGTGATACACAAGAGCCATATCCCATCAATGTTTGAAATGTCTCTCGCCTGTGAAGAGCATGGAGATTCCGAGCTCGTCACATTTCTTTATCGAGTCCGCGTCACGGACAGATCCTCCCGGCTGGACGATGGCCTTGACGCCGTACTCGGCAGCCAGGGTCACACAGTCGTCGAACGGGAAGAAAGCATCTGATGCGAGCACCAGCCCTGCCTTGCGGGCAACTTCCTTCTCATCCAGGGAGCTGGCATCGGCTCCGGTGGCGGCAGCTTCCTCTTCGGCAAGAGTGTGCGCTGCCTGTTTCAGGGCAATCTCGGCTGAGCCGACCCTGTTCATCTGTCCTGCGCCCACGCCATAGACCATTCCGGCCTTTCCGACGACGATAGCGTTGGACTTGACGTGCTTGACTATCCTCCAGGTGAAGTTGAGGTCCGCAATCTGGGCATCAGTCGGCTTCGCTTCGGTCACACACTGCTCCGCCGTTGCAGCTACTATTCCGAGATCCTGGTTCTGGACGAGCAGGCCTCCGTTGACACTGACACAGGCCATCTGCTCCTTGACATCACCATCCATCCTGACCTCCAGAAGCCTGAGGTTCTTCTTCGTCTGAAGAAGTTCGAGCGCCTCCGGAGCGAAGGAAGGAGCCATCACGATTTCGAGGAAAATCGGCTTCAGCATCTGTGCCACCTCGAGGGTAACCTCGCGGTTGAATGCAACGATGCCTCCGAAGATGGAAGTCTTGTCCCCCTCATAGGCCTTCTTCCAGGCCTGGGCGATGTCCTCTCCGGTGCCGGCCCCGCAAGGATTCATGTGCTTGAGACCAACTGCGAAAGGTTCCTTGAACTCGCGTACGATGTTCAGCGCGGCATTGGCATCCTGGATGTTGTTGTAGGAAAGTTCCTTTCCGTTCAGCTGGCGCGCAGTGGCCAATGAATATGGAACCTCGGCGGCAGTCCTGTAGAACTTGGCTGCCTGGTGTGGGTTCTCACCGTAGCGCAGTTCCTGCTTGATGTCATATTCAAGGAAAAGTTTTTCCGGAAGTCCTGCCTGTGCCCGCATGTAGGTGGCAATCGCGCAGTCGTACTGGGCTGTGTGGGTGTAGGCCTTTGCCGAAAGGGCAAGGCGGGTCTCAGGAGTGGTCGAACCGTTCTCCCTGAGTTCGGAAAGCACTGTGGCATAGTCCTCGGGATTGACGACTATTGTCACGCTCTGCCAGTTCTTGGCTGCGCTGCGGACCATTGAAGGGCCTCCGATGTCGATGTGCTCGATTGCATCTTCGAGAGTCACGTCCGGCTTGGCGATAGTCTCGCGGAACGGATAGAGGTTGACGCAGACAAGGTCGATGGTTTCGATGCCGTTGTCGGCAATCTGCTTCATGTGGTCAGGGATATCCCTCCTTGCAAGAAGGGCTCCGTGGATCTTGGGATGGAGAGTCTTGACCCTGCCGTCACAGATCTCCGGGAATCCCGTGACATCGCTGACCGAAGTCACCGGAAGGCCTGCTTCCTTCAACATCTTCATGGTACCGCTGGTGGAGAGTATCTCCCAACCCATGGCCACCAGTTCGCGGGCGAAATCTACTACGCCCGTCTTGTCACTGACACTGATTAATGCTCGCATATCTGATTGTATGATTCGACTCGTTTATCAAAGAAGATGGATTTCGACTCCCGGCTTGCCGGTGACCTTTCCGATGACGGTCGCCTTGTCCCCGTGGGCGGCAAGGATATCGATTGCCTTCTGCGCCTCGGACTCGTCCAGGGCGATGACCATGCCGACACCCATGTTGAATATGTTGAACATCTCCCTGTGAGGAATGTTGCCCCACTTCTCGAGGAAGCGGAAAATCGGAAGGATGGTCCAGGTACCCTCCTCGACCTCGATTCCCTGGCCGGGACGGAGGATCCTCGGGATGTTCTCGTCAAAGCCTCCGCCGGTGATGTGTGCCACACCGTGGACATCGCAGTTGCGGATCACGTCGAGAACCTGCTTGACATAGATCCTTGTCGGAGTGAGGGCGACAAGGCCAAGGGGCTGGTCGCTTTCAAGTTCAGGATAGACCTTGTGCAGGTCGAGGGCGTTGTCCGAGAAAATCTTGCGGACAAGGCTGAAACCGTTGCTGTGGACACCTGTGGAGGCGATTCCGACAAGGACGTCCCCTTCCTTTACCTTGGTTCCGTCAATCAGCTTGGACTTCTCCACGACTCCTGTGGTGTAGCCCGCGATGTCATATTCACCGTCCTCATACATTCCGGGCATCTCGGCCGTTTCGCCGCCCACAAGGGCGCAGCCGGCCTGGCGGCAACCTTCCGCGACTCCGGAGACAATTGCTTCAACCACCTCCGGGCGGGTCTTCCCCTGGGCGACATAGTCAAGAAACACAAGCGGTTCCGCTCCCTGGGCGAGGACGTCATTGACGCACATGGCGACCGCGTCTATCCCGATCGTGTCGTGCTTGTCCATCGCAAAAGCCAGCTTGAGCTTGGTACCGACTCCGTCCGTACCGCTGACAAGAACCGGTTCCTTCACTCCCAGAACCGAAAGGTCGAACATTCCTCCGAACGACCCGATGTTACCCATAACACCGACCCTGTCGGTGGAAGCCACGTGCTTCTTGATCCTGCGGACCACGTCATAACCTGCTTCGAGGCTGACGCCTGCCTTCTCGTAATCAACTGCCATTTGATGTATTTGTTGTGGTTTATTCAATATGCAAAGATAACCAATAAGCAAAGAGTAAAAAAGAACTTGCCCGCAAGAATTGGACAAGTTCCACAAGTTTTCAGCCAAAGATGTCGCGAAGTACCGCAAGGGACCGGACATTGAGCGAAGACTCTGTGTGGTGGGAGATGTACTTGAGGATGGACGCGGCAATCTCATTCCTGCCCTCACCGTTCAGAGGCAGGAGCAGGGCCTCCTCAAATGGGCTGGCCAGAAGGTGGCTGACACTGTCGTACCGGTCTCCGACAAAGGGCGCGAGATCCTCCATCCCGGGACTGAAGCCCAGGGCGGAACACAAGCCCAGCAGGAACAGCAGATGGAAATTGGAAAAGTCCCCCTGCAGGACATCCAGGGCCAGTACCTGTCCTTTCACCCAGTCGGCAAGACCATCCTCCGGCTCCAGTTCACGGACTACCCTGAAAAGGACCTCGCCCATGAAGAGGGTCATGGTGTTCTTGTAGATGTTGGTCCTGATGCCGTTCAGCGGAGAGACACAAGTGAAGTTCTTCGCATGCCAGAGTTCGGACTTGGGATTCTCGGTCACCTCCGCCTCCAGGATATTCAAAGGCATGAAGAGGGTCATCGATGCCTTGGGACTGACCCTGAGGAGAAAGCCTCTCCTGCCGAATTCCCTGCTCAAGGTGTGCAGTACAATCGAGTTCTCCCCGAACTTGGTGCTGCTTATGACAATCAGTTCCGCCTTGGACTTCATCTGACCGCTGCTTTTGAATTCACCGGCCGTCTCCCGGAAGCCCATGGAGGAAGGCCGCCATCGCCCGGAGAGCCTTTCCCCTGTGCGAAATCTCGTTCTTCTGTTCCTCGGAGATGTCCGCGGCGGTCATCCCGGGATATTCAAGAGGAATGAATATGGGGTCGTACCCGAAACCGCCATTCCCGGACTTTTCCCGCGCGATTTCGCCCTCCATCGTCCCCTCGAACTGATAGGTCTTCCCGTCGAGGATCAGCGTCACGACGCTCCTGAAACGCGCCCTGCGGCTGACCGGCTTCCCCTTTGCCTCAAGAGCCGAGAGTTCCGAAAGGACTTTGTCCATGTTGAGATCGAAATCCTTCGATTCGCCGGCATACCTTGCGGTGTACACCCCGGGAGCCCCTCCCAGTGCATCCACCTCCAGTCCTGTGTCATCCGCAAAACAGTCGCAGCCTTTCATCCTGTAGATGAATTCCGCTTTCTGCCGGGAATTTTCCTCAAGCGTGTCACCTGTTTCCGGAATGTCTCCGGTTATCCCGAAATCCGAAGGAGTGAAAAGTTCGAAGTCCCCTCCCAGGATTTCTGACGCTTCGCGGAGCTTGCCGCGGTTGCCGGTTGCAAAAACTATCTTCGTCATCTGAATTTGTTTTCTTCTACAAAGATAAAAAATCTTAACTTTGTTTCCGGCATGGCACTTGCACTATGTTGCCCGGCCGCCATTTTAACGGAAAACAACAATGAACATGAAAAGAATATTGGCCCTGGGCATCCTGGTTTCAGCCCTCGGCACTGCCAGTTACGCACAGTCTGAATCCTTCAAGCTCGGCAAGTGGACCGAAATCAACAACGCCATACTCAAGGAACTGGACAGGTCCTATGTCGACTCCCTGCCTCTGGACAGGATCGAGAAGGCCGGCATCCGGGCCATGCTGGAAAGCCTTGACCCCTACACCGTCTACATCCCTGAGGAGGACAACGAGGACCTCCAGCTGATGATTGCAAAAACCTACGGCGGCATCGGCGCCGTCATCTACAAGCCGGAGAAGGACGGGAATGTCATCATCAACGAACCCTACAAGGGCAGTCCAGCCGACAAGTACGGCCTCCGCTGCGGCGATGAGATTCTTGAAATCGACGGGGCCTCGACCCACGGCCTGAGCACCCAGGAAGCATCCGACAGGATGAAAGGCAAACCCGGCACAAGCGTGAAGTTCAAAGTGAAGAAGGTGCGCACGGGAGAGATTGTGGACATCGACGTGGTACGCGAGCGGATCCATCTCCCCGATGTTGAATATGCCGGGATGCTCGACGACACCACCGGCTACATCTACCAGAGCGGTTTCACCCAGAATGTCTCCTCAGACATCCGCAATGCAGTCCTCAAACTCAAGAAGGAAGGGATGCAGAAACTCGTACTCGACCTCAGGGGCAATGGAGGCGGCCTGATGGGAGAAGCCATCGACATCGTCTCGCTCTTCGTGCCGAAAGGCTCGCTTGTTGTCACCTCGAAAGGACTTGCAGAAGGCTCCGAGACACATTTCAGGACCAAATACGACCCGATAGACACCGAGATTCCGATCATCGTGATGGTCGATTCCGGTTCTGCTTCGGCCTCCGAAATCGTGAGCGGCGCCCTCCAGGACCTCGACAGGGCCACAATCTGCGGCACCAGGACCTTCGGGAAGGGCCTGGTCCAGAGCATCCGCCCTCTTCCATACAACGGACAGCTGAAAATCACCACCGCCAAATACTACACCCCGTCCGGCCGTTGCGTCCAGGCCATCGACTACTCCAACCGCAATGAGGACGGCAGTGTCGGGCATATTCCGGATTCCCTCACCCACGAATTCAAGACCGCGCACGGGAGGACCGTACGCGACGGCGGCGGAATCACACCCGACCACATCATCGAGGCAAAGGACTACAGCAGGCTCACATATTCCCTTGTCACTTCCGGCGTCATCCAGAACTACGCCATCGAATTCGCGCGCAAGCACGAGAGTGTCGAGGAGGACTTCCACCTGACAGACGAGATGTGGAATGACTTCGTTGAATATGCCGGGACGCAGACCTTCGACTACCGTTCCAGCGCCATGACCCTGCTGGACATGATGAAGAAGGAACTCGAACAGGATGGCTTGGGCGAAGCTGTCGCAGAACAGACTGCCGCCCTGCAGAAGGCCCTGGAGATGGACAAGGAAACTTTCCTCAACCTCAAAAGGCAGGAGATACAACCGTTCATCGAAGAGGAAATCGTCGTCCGCTACCACTTCCAGGAGGCCGGTATCAAAATCCGCCTTCGCTACGATGACCAGTTGCGGGAGGCGTTGACAAAACCCCTGGTCGAATTCTGACCAGGCAAACCGGGAACTACTTGCCGATGAAACTTGTAAGGCAGGTCATTCCGCCCTCTCCGGGACGGAAGACCAGGTTGTGACTTGTAGCGGGTACAAGCACAGTCTCGCCCTGGCGGAGGGAGACCTCGTGCACGCTGCCATCGGATTCGCTGTCGACTAGAGTTCCGTAACCATCGACACAGACAACCGCAAGAAATGAATCAAGGGCGGAAAGGTCTTTTGAATATTCCTTCGTCATCGCAATCCTGCAGGCGGTGAAGTACTCGCATTCCACAAGGTTGACGTCTTCGTCCATGATGTCGGGATACCCGGTCCTGTAGTTTGAAGAGACGGAAAAGTCGATGGCTTCCCTCGCCTGGGCTATGTGAAGCTCGCGCAGGGAACCGTCCAGGCCCAGACGTCCATAGTCATAGATCCTGTAGGTAAGGTCGCTCGGAGGCTGGATTTCGACAACCAGGGTGCCGGCGCCGATGGCGTGGATCCTCCCGGCAGGAAGAAAGAAGACATCCCCCGGAGAGACAACGTGGCTTGAGAGGAGATCTGTGATCGTGTTGTTCCGTACGTGCTCGTCATACTCCTGCGGAGTCACCGGTCCGGAAAAGCCGCTGGTCAGGCGGGCTCCCTTGTCAGCCCCGATGACATACCACATCTCGGACTTGCCCCTGTGGCCGGGGTTCAGCCTCTGCGCCGTGGCATCGTCCGGATGGACCTGGATTGAGAGGTCGCTCTCCGCGTCAATCAACTTGACAAGCAGCGGGAATTCGGTCCCATAGGCTGCAAAAAGCCTGTCACCTACAATCTGCGGACCGTAAAGCTCCATTGCCCGGGTAAGGCTGAGGCCGTCAAGTGGTCCTCCGCAAACCACTGAAACAGAGCCCGGAACAGAAGAAATCTCCCAGCTCTCCCCGACCTTGGGCAGGTCTGTGGACAGACCTTTGTAGGCGGAGATCCTGTCACCGCCCCAGACCTTGGTCTTGAATATGGGCACAAACTTGAGAGGAAACAATGCCATAGGTCAAATTGAAACTCTGTTACCAAATACAAATTTAACCAAATATTCAATAATAGATAATATACTTTAGTCTTTCGTTTAGTAACTTTGTAATCAATATTGAAGTGAATTAATTTATGAGCAGAAGAAACGGGCGCTCAAGAAGCGCCGGAAGCAGCAGAAAGACCTCCGGGAAGAACCGAGACAGGCAGTTCGGTTCAAGAGGAAAGAAAAAGAAGATTTTTGCAGAAGTCACCGGAAAAGTCCAGATGACCAGGGACGGTTTTGTCTTCGTCATCATCGAAGGAGAGCCTGACAACGATGTGTTCGTAAAAGCCTCGAAAACCCGCGGAGCCCTGCACGGGGACATCGTAAGATGTGCCGTAACCAGGGAAAAGACCCCGGAGGACACCCCTTCACCAAAGGGCAGGTCCAGGGGCGGCGACAGACGCCGCGAAGGAGAAATCATCGAGATAGTCGAGAGAAGCGGCAGGCCGTTCGTGGGCATCCTGCACATGGTCGGTGCCCAGGCCTGGGTGCTGATGCAGTCCAGGACAATGCCATACGACATATTCATTCCTTTCGAGACCCTTCCGCAGGGTGCCTCCCGCGGAATGAAAGTCGCCGCCGTCGTGGATGAATGGAAAAAAGGCGACCCGACTCCGACAGGGCACATTGTGGACATCCTCGGTGCGCCCGGGGAGAACGAGACCGAGATGCATGCGATTCTCGCTGAATATGGTCTCCCGTACAGATTCTCCCCGGAGGTTGAGAATGCCGCCGACAGCATCTCCGATGCCATCACGGAAAAGGACCTGAAGGGACGCCGCGACTTCCGCGACACCCTCACCTTCACAATAGACCCCGAAGATGCGAAAGACTTCGATGACGCCCTGTCATTCAAGAGATTGCCTAACGGCAACTTCGAAGTAGGAGTCCACATCGCCGACGTGTCCTACTACGTGACCCCGGGCTCGATCGTCGACAAGGAAGCCCAGGAACGCGGTACTTCAGTCTATCTTGTAGACAGGACTGTGCCGATGCTTCCGGAAAAGCTTTCCAACAAGCTCTGCTCGCTTCGCCCTGCCGAAGACAAGCTGACTTTCTCCGCCGTCTTCGAGCTCAATCAGGATGCCGTGACTGTCAGTCAATGGTTCGGCCGCACAGTGATCCGCTCCGACTACCGTTTCGCCTACGAAACAGCCCAGCAGATCATCGACAACGGGCAGGCATCCCTTGACATGGAACTAAGGGGCGGTACCGACGGGAAAAGCGGTTCCTCTGCTCAGAGGCAGGAAGCGATGATGGGCCAGGGAGTCTTGGAAGGCTGCCTGATTCCCGGGGAACTCAAGGAAGCAATCCTGGAACTCCACCGTCTTGCCACCATATTGAGGAAGCGCCGTTTCGCACCCGGTGCCATCAGCTTCGAACGCCCGGAGATGAAGGTCGAGGTGGCCTCCACCGGCCGGCCGGTAAGGGTCTACGAGAAAATCAGCCGCGAAGCCAACTGGCTCATCGAGGAGTTCATGCTTCTTGCAAACAGGTCTGTCGCAGAGTTCATCGCCACTTCCGGCAACATGAACGGCAAGGCCGACAAGAATGCCAAGACCTTCATCTACCGAATCCACGGCGAACCTAACACTGACAAGATCACATCCCTGAACAAGTTCGCCGGCAATTTCGGCTACAAGATGGGCCCTGTCGGCAACGGACGCGAGATTGCAAGGTCACTCAACAGCCTTCTGGACGAGTCCAAGGGCAAGCCGGAGTGCAATGCCTTCCAGATGATTGCCCTCCGTTCGATGGCGAAGGCCGTTTACAGCACTGAGAACATCGGCCACTACGGACTGGCATTCAAGTTCTACACCCACTTCACCTCACCGATCAGGCGCTACCCGGACACAATGGTCCACAGGCTTCTGGCAATGTACCTCGACAATGCCGCCAGCCAGGACCAGGGCTACTACGAAGCGCAGTGCGTCCACGCTTCGGAGCGCGAGCAGATTGCCGCCAATGCCGAACGCGACAGCATCAAGTACAAGCTCATTGAATACATGACCGACAAGGTCGGACAGACTTTCGACGGCACAATCTCCGGACTCACCGAATGGGGAATGTACGTGGAAATCCAGCCGACAATGATCGAGGGCATGGTGGCCATGCGCGACATCAAATCCGACTTCTACGATTTTGACGAGGAGAATTACCTGATCCGGGGCAAGCGCACAGGAAGGATTTTCCGTCTCGGGGATCCGGTCACAATCCGTGTCAAGGCTGCCAACCTGGAGCAGAGGCTACTCGACTACGAACTGGTTGACACCACCGGGGAGCAGACAGCCTCGGACCCCGGCTCTCCGGCCGTTGCTCCAGAGCAGGAAACCAGGCCGAGAAAGCCTGCAAGGACCAGAAGAGCCGAAAAGTCAGAAAAGACCGGAGAAAGCCCAAAGCGCAAGTCAGCTTCTTCGAGGAGCAAAGGCGAAGGTTCCCGCAACCGAAAGAAGAGCGAGAATCAGTAGGGTCCAGGAGCAGGCGGCAGATGCCGTCCTGCCCTTCGAATAGATTTCCGGACAGAACTTCATCACAAGTTCGTGGTTTCCCTGCGGCAGCAGGACGCCACGAAGAATCCAGTCGCATCTGAATATCTCCACAGGCTCACCGTCAACTTCAGCGACCCAACCTTCCGGATAATAGACTTCACTGAAGACAGCCGGCCGGTCCATGCAGGCGGTGTACCGGTAATGCAGTTCCCCGGGAGCATAGGAGGTCATTTCAATGGCATCATCGGCATCCGGAACTGCCCCGCTGACAGCATCGGCAACAGCCTGTCGGCACTCCGCAAAATCATCGCCTATCACCGCCACATTCCGCAGGTTGACCTCACCGATTGAGGCGATTTCCTCATCCGGACTGGAAGCCGGATGGACGGAGTCCACGAACCATGCATTGCCGAGAGCATTGCGGTTCTCAAGAGGAACCGCATCACTGTTGAAGATGAAGTATTTGCAGTTGAGAGCAGAAAGAATCTCATTCGAAGGCATCTTGCCCAAGGCTTCAAGGATGGTGGAACTTGTGCTGATCGAATCGATGGTCTCGCTCAGTTCCGATGTCAGGTAGCGGTCGATAAGATCCTGGTAGCGCTGCAGTTTTGCCGGGCTGTAACCACCGATGTTCTTGTGGTAGTAGCCGTTGAAAGGATCGTTGAAAGGGCTGGTGGTGAGATCGACCACCCTGAAGGACAGAGTCGAATCGGACAGGATCATCTCATCCACAGGCCGCTTCCTGAATGAATTGGAGAAGGCCCGGGCGCTCACGAAGTCCTCCTTTCCAAGATACCTGTGCCCGACAGAAAAGAGATCGACAAGGATGAGGATGGCAATTCCGACAACAGCCTCAATCCTTCTTGCCTTGCCGACCGAAGGATCGGTTCCGTAGGTCTCAGAAGCATTCTTCGGCACTGAATATGCCCACATCAGAAGCAGGAAGGCAGCCAGGATGAGAAGCAGGGACCTCAACGCATCGGAGCGCAGGACACCAATCCTGTCGGCGGCCAGGGCATCGCGGAGCGGCTCCGGCATCTGCGAATCAATAGGAGAGACGAAACTGCCTGCAACAGAAGGAACGAGGCAGACCAGAAGACAGAAGCCGGCTGTCAGCACTAATGCGGCAGAACCGCCCTTGAGAAACTTCTTCTTCGGACAACCGGCCTTCAGAATCCTGTCGAGAGCAAGGAAACCGAGCATCGGAAGAGTGAACTGCAGGAGCACGAGAGCCATCGAGACTGTCCTGAACTTGTTGTACATCGGCACATAGTTGAAGAACAACTCCGTCAGCCACATGAAATTCCTTCCCAGGCCCAGGCCCACGGCAAGAAGGGTCGCAACCAGCAGCCACCATTTCTCCTTTCCGTCATAGATGAACAGACCGAGGAGGAAGAGGAAGACGGTGATTGCTCCCATGTACATCGGGCCGGCGGTGAAAGGCTGCGAGCCCCAGTACAGCGGAAGGGCATCAGCCATCGACTCGGCGTTCGGCATGCCATATTCCTTGCAGACAGCTACTACAGCGGACCTGTCAGGATTGACCTGCGCTTCGGAAGCACCGCCGTTGTAGTTGGGTATCATAAGGTTAGGAAGCTCTTCCCAGCCGTAGGACCAGGCAGTGGCATAGTCGAGCTGGAGACCCTTGTCATTGACCTCCGAACCCTCACTGGCAGAAGAGAGTTCGGAACCACCGCGCATCGTGTACTGGGTATATTCGTAAAGCGGAGCCAGTTTGATGGCATTCGTGCCGATTCCAATAAGCCCCATCACCAGAAGAAGCGCTGAAGCAGCGAAGAACCTGCCTGTCTTCCTGCGCCTTTCGGCAGAGGAGACCAGCCAGATGAAGAAGGTCAGCACGTAGAAGGCAATGAGGATTGCCAGGTAATAGGTGATCTGCTGATGGTTGGCCTTGACCTGCATACTCATCGCAAGACCGAACAGGGCGCTTCCCAGCACGGTGAGCGGAAGCCAGGTCTTCCATCCTTTCCCTTTCCGGAGGATGGACCTGTAGGTGAAAACCACGGCGGCCATCACCCACGGCAGGAAGGCCAGAGCCTGCATCTTGGTGTTGTGCCCCACCTGGATGATCTGGATGTTGTAGGAGCAGAAAGTCATCGCCACGGCACCGGCGACGGCCACAATCGTGTCCAACCCAAGCGACAGCAGGAGCAGGAAGGCTCCCAGAAGGGAGATGAACAGATAGGATGCCGGACGCTTGCCCTTCAGGAGCAATGAATATATTCCCTGCGTCATGTCCCCTTCATGCGAAGCCTGGAATGACGTGGTCGGCATGCCTCCGAACATTGCATCGGTCCAATGGGTTTCCTCGCCCTTGTGGGCAGCATTCCATTCGGTCGTCTGGTGCGACATGCTCATGTAGCCTGTGATGTCGGACTGGTTCACCACCTTCCCGGCCAGCACCTGAGGGACAAATGAATATGCTATCGTGAGGAACAGTAGCACAATACCGACGGCAATGCCCGCTTTCTTCAATATCTTCTTTTTCATCTGCATTATTTCTTTTCGGAAGTAATTTCTTCAAGCAGAGCGGCATAGCGATGTGTCAGATGCGCTCTGGAATATTCGTTGATGTCTGAATAATTGTCCTGGATTTCACCTGCCCGGAAATCATCCCAGTAACAGTCTATACAGGTCCGTATCTGCCTCTCCTGGTTCCAGTCATAGACCACTCCGGAACCGGTGCGGCTGATGACACCGGCCATCGCCCCGTCAGTCTGGCCGATGCCGAGAATCGGACGGCGGGAAGCAAGGTACTCGAACAGCTTGCCAGGAAGGACGGCACGGTACTCGGGTTCCTTGCGCAGCGGGAGAATCAGCAAAGTGGCATTTTTCTGCTCGGTGACTGCAGTCTTGTGGTCCCTGTAGCCGAGATTCACCAGATTGTCCTCAAGCCCGGCCTTGCGGATTGATTCAAGTATCTCCCTGTCGGTCTTTCCCGCGAGCCTCAGCCTGAGGGCCTCCTTGAATGAAGGATCCTCCGAGCATTTGGCGGCAAGCACCTTCCAGAGAGTCTGCGGGTTGCCGTCCGAGGCGAACAGGCCGGTGTGGGTAATGTTGAAATAGCCGTCAGGCACAACCTCTCCCCTGAAATCGGATTCATCGAAACCATTGGTGATCAGTTCGACAGGAGTCGAGGTGACCTTCTCGAAATCTTCCTTGACCATGGGCGAGACGGCAACTATCCTGGTCGCATTGTCAAGGACCTCCTGCTCCAGGGCACGATGCTTCTTTTCCGCCCAGGAGCTAAGTCCCAGATGCTTGAAATAGAACATCTTTGTCCATGGATCCCGGAAATCGGCGACCCACGGAAGACCGGTTTCCCGGGATAGTTTAAGACCGATCAGGTGCATCGACTGCGGAGGACCGGTAGTCACGATGGCATCGACAGGATGCTCCCTGAGGTATTTCTTGAGGAATCTGACCGATGGTCCGACCCACATCACCCTCGGGTCCGGGATGAAGAAATTGCCCCGGATGAAAAGCGACAGCTTCTGCTTGAAGGACTTCTGCTGGCCATTGATAGGGTTGACCTCCCCGTCGGAGGAATTGGCATCGGTGAGAGTCTTCAGGTCGGTGGTACTGTCCTTGCCCATCAGCAGGCGGTAGGCATTGTAAGGCTCGATGATTCTGGTCTTCACAATCTCCGCCTCTGGAGGAATCTCCGAGCCGAGGGTCTTGTCCACCGCTGTCAGTTCCGGATTCTCCGGGGTGTAGATGACAGGCTGCCAGCCTTCAGAGGGCAGGTACTTTGCGAACTTCACCCACCGCTGCACTCCGGAACCGCCGGAAGGCGGCCAGTAATAAGTTATGACAAGGACTCTTTTCATCGGACTATCAATTCGTCAAAGAACAGGAACCCGCCCTTCGGACAGCGTTTGGCATCGACAACAATGTACCTGACAGGAGTCGGTTCACCACCCGAGATGCTGAAATTGAAGAACCTGGCACCGAGTGCCTCAGTGTCGGCCTGCGGACGGAGCACCCCGATAGGTTCGAATTCCGACCCGTCATAGGAAAGGGAGATGGACAGGGACTCGGGGAGATAGATGCCGTGGACCCTGTTCTGCATCGACATCAGGGAAATGCTGCTGATAGGCTTGGGCTCCCCAAGGTCAACCATGAAACAGACATCGCACAGGAAACCCTGCCACTTGCCGTCCTTGTAGGTCCAGCCGCCGCAGAGACCGTCCGTAAGGGCATCCTCGCCTCCGGCAGCATAGGAGCCCGACCACTTTACTCCGTCGGCGAAGTAGACCTTCGCACCCTTGGCGATGTGGTCCTGGGGCTCAAGGGCTTCCATCCTCTCACCAAGTTCGGACTCGAGATCGAACATTCCGTAACCCCGGCCGGCCATCACCTTCCCGAAAGCGGCAGCCCTTCTTCTGAAATCATCCCTGTCCTTTACTTCCGGCCGGGACCATGCCACCTCGGCAAGAGCGAAGCCGCGAGGCCACAGAAGGTACTCCGCATAGTCGTCTGAATCGACAAGCTCGGTCCAGAGATTGGCCTGGACTCCCAGGACCATCGACGGATCGGAGGCACCGGCAGCCGGGTCGAATGAATAGACCTGGTTGACAGGGAGGTAATTGCCGAAAGTCGGCCTTTCCTTCTCCGGAAAATCCTGGGCCGTGTCGAAATAGCAGTGGGTGCCCGGAGCCATTATCACTTTCCGCCCTGCCTCGGCTGCTTTCAGGCCGGGTTCCACACCCCGCCAGGACATGATCACGGAATCGGAGGAAAGATTGTCCCCGAGAACCTCATCCCAGCCGATGACCTTGCGGCCTTTCGACAGCAGGTAGTCCTCAACCCTGCGGATGAGATAGCCCTGAAGGTCCTTGGGGCTCTCGAGTCCCTCTTCCTCCATTCGCCTTCTGCAGTCTGGACAGTCTGCCCAGCTCTTGTGGGTAACTTCGTCGCCGCCGATGTGGATGTACTCCGACGGGAAAAGTTCCATCACCTCGTCGAGGACGGCAAAGAGCAGGCTGAAAGTCTCTTCCTTGCCGGGGCAGAGGTCGCCTCCGCTGGTGGAGCCCCCGCATCTGAGTTCCGGATAGGCTGCGAGGACCTCGGCGCTATGGCCGGGCATCTCGATTTCCGGGATGACGGTTATGTGTCTTGCTCCGGCATATTCAACGATCGCCCTGATGTCGTCCTTGGTGAAGAAACCGCCGTAGGCGCCCTCAGTGCCGGGTTCGCAATGCTTCCAAGGGCCGAAAACTGCTTCCGTGTCCCTGTAGGCACCCTTGCGGCAGAGTTCCGGAAAAGATTGCGAAGGGAAGCGCCAGCCTTCAGAGTCAGTCAGGTGCAGATGCAGGCGGTTGAGCTTGAGGGATGCCATCGCATCAAGCTGTCTGAATATGAATTCTTTCCCGAAAAAGTGGCGGGAAACATCGATCATGATGCCCCTGTAGGGAAAGCGCGGAGAGTCCTCGACCTTGCAGAAGCCGATTTTCCAGAAGCTGCGGTCCAGTTTCGCCTCGGTCACTCCGGCTGCCATTGCCAGGGTCTGGCGGGCATAGTAGCGGCCGGCTGGACCCGAACTGGCAATCTGCACCCCTTGCGGACCGACTTCCAGACGGTAGGCTTCAGGGCCGAGTGAGGAATCTTCGCTGTAGGTGATGCCCGACCAGGGCTTGTGGCTGTAGGCCCCTTCAGAAAGTTCAACTGAAAGAGGAGCTGGAATCACGTCGGCGACTGTCCCTTCCTCCACCGAACAGGAGCTCAGGAGGGAGGCTGCGAATATGCTAATGAAAACTGTCTTTTTCATCTTGATTGAATTGAATCACAAAGTTACTCATCCTCGGACACCTATGCAAGAATGGCGAGAAGACCGCTCACCGCCATGTAGGCATAGATAATCTTGCGCAGGGACGGAAGGGTGATCCTACGGAAGACCTTGGCACCCACCCATATTCCCAGAAAGACAGCGACTATCCCCCAGAGCCAGCAAAGTCCCACTGTCCGGGTGACGAAGCCGTTGCCCGCACGGAAAAGGGTCATCATCGAGTTGCCGATGAAGAAGAAGGCCTGGGTGATTGCCAGATATTCTTCCTTGGAATCGGTGCAGGCGATGAAATACAGGACAGCCGGAGGGCCCTGCATCGCGAAAAAGCCTCCCATCAGGCCGGAGGCGGTACCCATCGAGAGCTGCACGGCCATCGTCGGCTTCAGATGGATCCTCTCGCTGATGAAGAAGAAATAGATGCTGACGAAGATCAGGATGCCTCCCAGCACATGCTTGAGCACCCTGCCGTCCATCCCCGCAACCATCCGGATGGCGAAGAAAGAGACGACGATGAATGTCAAAAGAATCGGAACCAGCTTCTTCCAGGGAATATGCTTCCACATCCTGATGCAGATGTACAGGGAGTTGACAAGGGCAAGAAGCCCGGAAAGAGCCGTAGCTTCGCCGTAGGACGGCATGACCAGGGGCAGAATGGTCATCATGAATATCCCGAAGCCGAAACCGCTCACCCGCTGGATGAAGCTGGCCACGAAGCTTGACGCGAAGATTATTGCTATGAAAGTGTGCTGGTCCATCTGCGGCTGAAACAGGGATGTCAATCGGATGAAGACCGGAAATCGTAGGAGCCGGACACGAGTTCCATCGTGCGCTCCCTGCCATCAGGAGTGAACCTTCCCGGAATCGTTGCAGCTGCAGTAGTGTTGGCCGGGATTTCCACATGCCAGAGGAATTCTCCATCCTCAACCTTCCAGCTGCTCACAATCCTTCCGTAAGGCGAATCGTAGGATGCATCGACATTGGAGAGCTGTTTCGGAGGACAAGGCTTCAGTTCGATTCTCCGGAAGGCCCCGCCACCGTTGCGGATGCCCGCAAGATACTCGTACATCCAGATTATGCAGTCTCCGGTCAGCATCAGGTGGTTCAGGGAATTCATCGCCGGATCTGCAGTGTCGCCGTTCCAGAGTTCCCAGATAGTGGTCGCCCCGCGGCGGAACATGTAGCCGTAGGACGGATAGGTGTCGTTGGAGGCGATGGTGCAGGCGAGATCGACGTTGCCATATTCAGAAAGACCGCGGAAAAGGTGCTGCACGCCCATCAGGCCCACACTGATGTGGCTGTTCCACTCGTTTACTGTCTTGTCCACGATGTTGTCCATCACTCCCTGTTCGTATCCTTCCGGGACGAGACCCAGGCAGAGGGACATGATGTTGGCGGTGACGGTGTTGTTGGCATAGCAGGAGTTCTCCCTGTCGAAGAAGCGGCGGTTGTAGGCTTCCTTGAGAGCGAGGGCCGCTTCAGAATATTCCTTTACATCTTCCGGATGTCCTGCTACGACCGCAAAGTCCTGCATTTTCCCGAGGATGTCGTACATCACCGAGGTGCCGAGAAGGTCTCCGTCGGTCTTGCGGGTCGGATCGTTGGAGTGGATGAGTTCGAGGGACTCGGGCGGAAGGCACCAGTCCCCGTAGATGTCGCCGGTGACTATGCCGTCCACGACCTTCCTGCCGAGGATGAATCCCACCCATTTCTTCATCGCATCATAGCGGTACCTGACCACCTGCTCGTTGCCGAACTGCCTCCAGAGCATGTCAACCGCCCCGAACAGGGCTGCAGGCCAGGTCACGTCTTCGTTCCAGAGAGTCCAGTAGCGAGGGCTCACGTCGGAGATGCAGCCGTCCTCCCTCATCGATTCCTGGATGTCAAGGGACCATTTGCGGTAGAGGTTTTCAACGTCGAAGATGAAGGCCTCGCCGTAGCATCCGGTGGCGCGGTCGCCCAGCCAGCCCATCCTCTCGTCCCTCTGCGGGCAGTCGGTCGGCATTCCGCGGTAGTTTCCGCGGAGTCCCCAGGCGGTATTACCATGCATCATGTTGAGGATCTCGTCTGAGCAGGAGAAGGTCCCGGTAGGCTTCATCTCGTCGTAGGCGACAACTCCTGCAAAATCCCTTGTTGAGGGCATCGTCGAGAGATCCGCTCCGCTGATTTCGGCATAGCGGAATCCGTGGATCACGAACTGGGGCTCCCATTCGAACCAGCCGTCAGAGGCCGGAGTGTAGGTATCCATGCAGCGGGCCAGCCTGAGATTGGCTACATAAAGCTGCTCGGGATCGTCGCTGCGGAGAATCTCTGAATATTTCACGGTCACCCTTTCGCCTTTGCGGCCCTTGAGATGAACCCTCAGCCAGCCTGCGACGTTCTGCCCCAGATCGACGATTATCCTGCCGTCGGCAGTCCTGCGGACCTCCTTCGGGACAATCTCGTCCTGAACAACCATGCTCGGTGCGAACTGTGCGCGCATCTTTCCTTTCGGGGCAGGCATAAGGACGGCAGGGCGCCATGTTCCCGAACATGAATATCCCGCCTTTGTCCAGTCGCCCAGTTCGAGGGAGGCATCGTAGTGCTCGCCGTCATATTCATTGTTCCTTGTGACAGGGCCGTTGTCCGTGGCCATCCAGCCGGTGTCGCTGACTATTGTCTCCTCGCGGCCGTCTTCGTAGCGCACCAGAAGCTTCGCGAGGAGGCAGGGGTAGCCGAAACGGAGGGTGTTCATCCCGTAGTCGTCGCCGTTGCGGGTTCCGAAGTAGCGGCCGTTGCCCAGGGCGGCTCCGATGGCATTGTCCCCGGCCTTGAGGAGTCCGGTGACATCATACATCAGGTACGGGACACTGACATCGTAGAGTGTCGGCAGGGGTCCGAAGACGTCATCCCCGACCCTCTTGCCGTTGATGTAGCAATAGGAATTGCCCAGGCCGCTGACGTACAGGGTCGCGGATTTGACTCCGCTCCCGAGGATTAATTCCCTCCTGAGGTACCTGGCCGGAAGGTCGTACTGGGATTCCTCGTCGGAAATGGTCTTGCCATCTCCCGGCAGGCCGATCCATTCGGCTCCGCTCCACTGTCCTTCGTCGAGGGGATTGATCCAGCCGGTTGTCGGGCTTGTGGATGCTGCTTTGTCCTTATTGTTCCAGACGGTCACATTCCAGGAGTATTTCTCCCCACCCTTCAGCGCCGGTCCTTCGTAGGGTATGTGTACGGACAGGGGGGAAGCGACCCTGCCGCTGTTCCAGATCTCTTTCCCATCGGCATCCATGACCCTGACAAGGTAGGCCTCCTGGGTGATGCCCGGACGCCTGTCATCCATTTTCCAGCAGAAAGATGCTTCTCCCGGGTTCTCCCCGAGCATCACTTTCGGATCGACGACTCTGGCGGAGGTGCCCAGGGCGCCAAGACATATAAGGAATATTGCTGCAAAAAGTCTCATATTTCAAGTTTTGTCGTATCTTTGACAAGATAGTGCGAATTATCCTAAATTCCGAACAATTAACACCACTGAATATGAAAAAAATCATCCTCTACGCAATCTCGATTGCATCAGCAGCCATCCTTGCAGCCGGATGCTGCAACACAGGCAACAATTGTTCTTCTTGTTGTGAAACCACCACAGCCTTCACCAGGAAACTTCCGGTTGGTGTCCAGCTCTACAGCGTGCGCACAGACCTGGAAAAGGACTTCTACGGCACTCTCAAGGCCATCCGCGAGATGGGCTATGCCGGAGTCGAGTTCTACGGCGAGTACTACGGCAATTCCGTTGTCCAGGTCAAGAAATGGTGCACCGAACTGGGCCTGATTCCTTTCTCCAACCATGTGCCTTTCCAGCAGATGATTGACGATGTTGACAAGGTCATCGAGGAGAACACCATCCTCGGTGTGCAGTACATTGTCTTCCCTTACATGGATGAGGCTTCGCGCCCGGGAGTCAGCGAAGAGCAGTTCAAGGCTACCGCTGCCAAGATCGGTGAGGTCGGTGCCAAGATTGCCGAAGCCGGTTTCCAGCTTCTCTACCACAACCACGATTTCGAGTTCGTTCCTCTTGCCGACGGGAGCCTGGGCTATGACTATCTGTTCAGCAGCAATGACAGGGCCAATCTCCAGAACGAAATCGATGTCTGCTGGGTCAGCTATGCAGGCCAGGACCCGGCTGCCTATCTTGCCAAGTACGCCGGCAACATCCCGGTTGTGCACCTGAAGGACTACAAGCTTGAGGGCAAGCTGTCCTCCGCCCCTTATGCCCTGATCGGCATCTCGACCGACAATTCGATGAAGGATGAGGGAGGCTGGTTCGAGTACAGGCCTCTCGGCGAGGGGCAGGTTGACATCCCGGCTGTCATCAAGGCTGCAATTGACGGCAAGGCACAGTGGCTCTGTGTCGAGCAGGATGAGCCTAGCCAGGGCCGCAGCAGGCTGGAGGGTGTTGCAAAGAGCGTCGAGTACCTCCGCAGCCTCGACCTGATGTAGGCGTCCATCAGGCGGGAGTCTCGCCAGCTTATGTTAAGTCCAATCTGAACCAAGTAATTGAAGTTTATCAAATTAACGAAAATGAAGGTGACCAATAAGTCGCCTTCTTTCGTATTTATATGTATGTGACGACAGTGGCGGTAGGGTAAGTTTGGCTTGGTTCCGTCGGAACGCGTTCCGACTTCATCCCTCCCACGACTGCGTCGCGGGTCCCTCCCGTTCACGAGGCCACGGGCGGCCACGCCATCCAAACTTACCCTACCGCCACCTAAGAGTGCATCAATAATGTACGCAGCGGACGAAGCAGGCGTCGGACCATTGGGCGCTGCGGCAGGCCACATTGGTATGCGGATCAGATGCGCCTTTCACAGCCATCGTCACCGGATTGGCACCGTAGGTGTTCAGGTCATAAGTGTAGTAGTTAATGTCGTGGGCGAACATTTCTGAATCGGTCGTGTAGAATTCGTTCTCCTCGTACCAGTAGATAGCGCCCTTTCTCATCCAGAGGTCGTAGAGCATCGGTAACTTCTCTGCAGTAGCAGTCGGCATCTCAAGGCTTCGCTGGGCGTATTTCAGAACGTCGCGCTTGACATTTCCATCGCCGCCCCAAGACGTAAGATACAAGTCAGATCCTTTCCTGTGTCCAAATCCGGTGGCCCCGATTGGGAAGAAGAGATGTCGACCATTTCCCCTGTCCCAGACGAAGAGGCCCTGCATTCCCTTGACGTCACCGGGGTTGATGTAGGTGTAGGCAGCGGTGGTGTTGGTGGCGGTTTCAGTGCTCTCCTCGCCGTAGAGCACGCCGTAGTAGCGCGGGAAGCTCTGGAGGGCAGTCCAGTCAGCGTATTTGGCAGGCCACCTATCGTCGTAGAAACGTCCTTTGTAGGTAGCATGTTCGTCGTAGCGGAATCCCGTAGGTCTTTCAGGATGCCAGATATCGGCGAAAGAAACATCTTCCCCGTTGTACATCCAATGGGTTTTCCCTGTAGTATAACCTTCGATGTTGAAGCCGTAACCGTCCCTTAATGCATCCTCGGGCTTGATTGCCTGAGAGGCATTGCCCCATCTGAACAGTCCTCCCTCCATAAGAGGATTCTCGCAAGGGACACCGGCATATTTCATGTTCCTGTTCATCCAGTAACAGGTGTGGGATGTGGAGGTCGCTCCGTAGACTGTTGTCTGCGGATAGGTGGTGATATTAACATTCATCGGCACCTCGCCGATTCCCTGGCTGACAAAGAAGTAATGGATGCAGGTGTTGTTGTTATAGGTCACCTTGACTACTCCGTGCCTGACAGTTCCGTCGGCGCAGGTGGTGGCAGGGCGGACATCGAAACGCACCTCTGAAGAAGTACCTCCGGTTACATCAGAAGTACCCCAGTTGCCGCTGCCTGTCGGGGCAATCTGAATCCATTCGGAACCCTGCTCGATGTGGGCGGTCCAAGGACCGTCGGAAATCGTCGGGTAGAACTGCCTGTGGACGGGTCCCGTCTCGCTGTCGTCATCTTCGTTGAGCTCCATCAGCCTGAAATTGAAAGGCTTGGTACTTGTTGCCTCACGCCAGACTCCGGCCGGATTGACGACACGCTTGACCTGGATGATCCTCACCTCCTTTGTGTAAGTCGTACCGTTTACACTCACAGAGAAACGTATCTTGCCTGTTCGGGTGTCGTGCGGGAAGTAGTTGTAGCCGGAAAGGGAATTACCGAGAGTGAGTCCTCTTGTGTAAACCGGAATGGAATAGAGGCACCTGTCCGCAAGAACCTGTGAAGGTGAATAAGAAAGACCGTTCTTGGCGTTGAAATCGCTCTGGCGGGCAGCCTCATCTGCCAGGTTGCCGCCGGTAGGTTGCAACGTCAGGATACCATTGAACGCCTGATAGTACAATCCGGAATACTTATGGCCCTTGTCTCCATACCAGTGGCTCTCGATGATGTCAGCCGTCACCTGGGTGGAAGAATTGGCGCCGCGCACAACAACAGGCACATTGACAGACTCGTTCGGCACATAGGAGATGTAAAGCGGGTCCGGAATGGTGATCTCAGGCTGCTCCGGCTCATAGACGATGTGCCAGTCCGGGTCATTGGCATGATTGCGGAACTTCAGGGTCACCTTGTAGTGGTTGCTGCGCTCCGCATTGAAATCCGTAGTGACATCCTTGCCAAGCATGAAACGGTAGATGATCGGTCCCTGGGAACTGTTGTCCGCAGTCCTGTTGACATAATAGCCTTTGACCTCGATGTAGGTTCCATAAGCCTTCTGGTCCTTGTCCCAGGAGGCATCGTCCGGATGGTACCCGTGCTTGGAGCCCGTACCCTGGTTGTTCTCGTAGAAGTAGAGAGCCTGCGCTGTCTCGGAATGGCCGCCGGAATATTCATAGACAGGTGAGCCCTTGGTCACGAAAGGCCAGTCCTGGACGTTCGTGGAGTTTGAATATGTCAGCATCTCCCCTTCATGGATGAGCTGGTCAGAGGCGGTCGGAGTGTTTTCCTTGCCGAGGTAGCATTCCTTCGGTATGTCCAGGATCTGGACAGACTTGAGGTAGATGTAGATGTTGTCATTCAGGTCGCTGGCATCATAGGTAACGGTCACCTTTGATGCGGCCCTCTTCACCCAGGCATGGAGGGTGCCGGAGGCCTTGTTGACCGGGATTACAGGAGCCTCGGACGGCACGACGCCGGACTCCTTGTCGGTGAAGAAACCGAACATCGGATTGTTGGAAGAGATGTCTGAGGCATTCCAGGCCAGCCTGATGCTCTTCAGGGCATCCTCATCACCGTTGAAGGACGAAAGGTCATAGTTGGCGACGGCATAGATCCGGTACTCGCCCAGAGGGAGGGTCAGCTTGAAGGTGGAGTGGCAGTAGCGGGCTTCTGCGGAACCGGCGATGGACGAAGCGTCCATTTCTGAATTGGTGTAGGAATACCCGTTGCCTTCCGTGGTCCCGTCGAAGACCTGTACCTTGGAACGGAGTTCGCCCTTGCTGCTGTAGGCGACCACCCAGAGGTTGTCGATATGCTTGATGGCATCCCCCGCAGACCTTGTGCTGACGTCACCCAGAGGGCGGAACGACACCTCCATCGACAGCTCGCTCGTCTGTACGGCGGAAATCCCTTCCTGCGGTTCCTCGAACTCGGTGTAGACGCAGGAGATCATCAGGGAAGCGCACGAAAGCAGAAGGAATATCTTGAGTAATGCCTTTTTCATTTCCAATTTCATTGACCGAAGCCAGGGTTCAGAATGATTTCCTGATAAGGCCTGACATCAACTGTCCAGTCAAGCCCGTACTGGCCGATCTTGACCAGTACAACAACGTGTGTGTTGCGCGGAAGAGTGCTGACATTCGGGAAATGGTCCGAATATTCCTTCCCGTCGAATGTCATGCTCATCGAATAGTTGAGGTCGTTGCCGTCCTCGTCATATTTCCCTTCCAGGAGATAGATCGGCTCGAGAGAGGTTACTCCGTCGCCCTTGTCTCCGGTAGTGGTAATCTGTCTGTCGAAATCCTTGCGGAAGACGTAATAGTTGCTCAAGTCGGTGTTCGGCACGGTGTAGTCAGCGACATTGAATGTTCCCTGGTACGGGTTGCCGGTGTACTCGATGCGCGGGAGATAATATTCAATGTTCGACCCCTTGCTGATGGTCAGGGCCTCGAGATTGTGTTCGAGTCCTGTGTCGTTCTGGATGAGGAAGGAGAACTTGACAGCCGCCCTGGTGACGTAGAGGTCGGTGTGGTAGTCGCTTGACGGCATCTGCACCTCGTGGCACTCGCTCATCGGCAGGGCTGCAGAAGGAAGCTCTTCATACAGAAGCTCGTCATCACTGGAATTGAGGGTTATCTGCAGTTCGGCAAGGTCCGTCTCAGGGAATATGCTGCCCTGGGCGATGCCATCGAAATCGAATTTGACAATCCGCTCGGACTGGCCAGTAACCTGATTGATTCTTGTTGCAGCCTCATTTACAAAAAGATAGACTTTCTTCGTCTCCGGACCAAGCACCCGGAAAGATATGTTCTCGACATTTGTGTAGGAAGCGCCTCCTGCCGAGTAGAAATCAAGGAAGCGGTTGTGCTCCACAGTGCCGTCCGGACGGACAATCACGATTCGGAGAGTCTGCATCTTCTCACCGGGATGCATAGCCCCGACATAGTCGGACGGATCGAGGGTAGCGCGCGCAATGGGAGCATCGGGAGTGTTGGAGACAGTGACGGAGATTGTCAGTTCAGACAACAGATTCTCATCACTCCAGATGTTGCACCCGGAGAGCAGCAGCCCGAGAAGTGCCGCAGCGAAGGTAATGAATATGTTGCCTTTCCTTTTCATCACACATTGCAGTTGATTCCACTCCCTGCGGTTTAAATCAGGTCAGCCTGGTTCAGTCTCACGACCCAGTCGTTGACGATGATCCGCGCATTGTACCAGCGGTTGCCGCTGTCAAGGAAAAAGACCAGTGACCATTCACTGACCCTGTCGAGGAACTCCTGGGCTGGCATGTCCGCATAAAGCTCGCTCTTGAGGAGCAGCAGGTAGGTGTTGAGCGGAATGTTGATGATGGTCTCGCCGTTGGAGTTGTTCCGGACAATGAGGCGCGGCGAAGTTGCGGTCGTCAGCCGTGAGGTCGAGAGTTCGTAGAAGGCGGCGGAAACCGGTGTCTGTCCGTCTTCCTGCGATCCGATCACTTTTTCTCCGCTGACCCAGGGGAGATAGGTGGTCTCTCCTGCAGGAACAGGATTGTTGTCCAGGTCAAGGGCGCTGTTGTCGTCCACGATGCGGACATCGAACTCCTCGGCCCTGATCTGTTCGCCGTTCATCTGCTGGAGCACGAAACGGATGTTGTTGGTGTTTTTCTTCAGGTAAATTGTCCCTTCGACGTATTTGTCCCTGCCGATTTCAATTTGTGTCGAACCGTAGAAGAGAGGGTGAAGGGATTGGTCTGAAACCTGATTGTCGTGTTTAAGGACAACCCTGCTTTCGCGGGCTGCCTGAGGAGAACGGGTCGTGAACTGCGGCGGGGCGAATGAGGTCCCGTCGCAGCACAATCCGCCATAAGCTATCAAAGTGTAATTGCCGGCCTCCAGCTGCTTAGTCATCCGCCAGGACTCGTCCTTGATGACGTCACCGGTCTCGACCCAGTTGGTGACATAGTTGCCGTCCTGGTCGAAGACATAGACGTTGACGCAATGTCCCTGCTTGTGGAAAGAGTTGACATATTCCATGTGGTAGTCATAGACAAAGCGCAATGAAACGCCCTTTGGACAGTCGCTCTGGTCGGTATAGACCGAATTGCAGGAGACAATACCGGCAACCGCCAGAAGGGCGGCTGCCCCTCTGGTGATCACCGATGAAATTACACTTCTAAGATTCATGTCAGTGAACTCGGATTAGAATTCAATGTTGTTGATGCGGACGGTCCAAGGAAGAACCTTGACGCTGACGGTGAAGTAGTAGTTCACGCTCTCGTCAGGATCGTCAGGCTTTACTGGATCCGGGTCCGGGTCCGGGTCCGGATCGGTCGGATCTGGAGGAGTAGGGTGGCCGAAACGATTGATTGCGTTGACTGCAAGTTTGTAGACGTTGTTTCTTACGACTGCAAACTCCATGATGCCCATCACGTTGTTGTTGAGGTTGTCGTTGTGGCGGTTCCAGTAGTAATAGTAGTTGTAGTACTTGCCGTCCTTTGCTGAATAGCCGGTGAAGCCGGCAGCGGCAGCGTTTGCGGAAACCGGATCGGTTGCACCCTCAGTCATGCCTACGATTGCCTGGTTGTAGGCGGCAGCGAGGGTAGCATCAGCATTGGAAGCGGTAGCGGCATTCTTGACGTCAGACCAGGTGCCGTACAGCGTGTTGTTGAAGACATAGATTCTCTTGCCGGTAGCCATGGCGGCCTTGACGGCGGCAGAAGCGCTTTCGCCTGCAGCGAGTTCAGCCTTGAAGACAACTCCGGTTGAGACATCATGCTTCTGTGCATCGATGCCAGGGATGGTGTTCTCCTTGGCGTAGCACCAGATCTTGTAGTCACCAGCATAGTTGTCATCCTCGTTAAGGCTTGCAAGGGAAGTCCAGGTCCAGCTAGCAGGAGCTGCAAGCTGGGCGTCGAAGTTGGCGGCAACCTTGCTTGCCCAGTCTGTGTCGACTACCCAGTTGGTAGGGATTTCAACACCACCGACAACTGCGCCATCAGCAACAGCGTCCCCACCGGCTGTAACGCGGCGGAACATATAGTGATCCTTGCTCTGGTTGATGAGAGCGGCCTCGGTAAGGGTGAGGGTAAGACCTTCACCCATGTCGAATGCGACAGATGGCTTGTAGTCGAAACGGGCCATTGAACGCTCAACAGTGTGGGCACCGAGGTTGTAAGGAGTGTTCGGCTTGGTGTAAGGTCCGAGATCTGTAGGAAGGGGGACAGTAGATGCTGCATAGGCATTGGTCATCCAGAAATTGTTGTCAGCTGTCATGGCGTCGACAGTGGCTTCTGAAACCTCGTCGATGTTGAAAGTAGCAGGAGCGCTGCAGTTGGCGTAGATATAGACCTTGTAGGTAGCACCGCCAACAAGCTGGAGAGAGTTGAATGAAGCGACATAGGTGTCGGCACTTGCTGCTGAAGGAGTGACGTTCCTTGAGACGAAATACTGGTCGTCCTTGACAAGGGCGATGTCGACGGTAGAGATCTTGTTCTCCTTGTCGAGACCGACTTCGGTGTCAGGAGTTTCATTCGAATTGGAGTCACCCTGGTTAGGGCCATCGGTCTGGCTCCTTGTAGAGAGCATCTTGACGGAGAACTGCATGTAGAGGTTGCCATTTGTACCCGTGTCAGGGTTCATCGGCTCCTTGTTGCAGGAGAGCAGCGCGAACAGCGCGGCTGCTACTGTCAGAAAATGATTGAACTTCATTGTGTTGGTTTGAATTAATAATGATAATAATGAGTTTTTACAAAAGGAAAACAGGGCTTGCCTTCAAGGGCCGCCCCACAAAAACCGGGAAACGCATCCGGCAAGGGAAAGAGTTTCTTCATCGGATTCATCATTCTGGATTCCAAAGATAGTCAATAGAACGCTAATTGACAACATCTTCCGGAGATTTCTTCTTCAATAACGGAAATTGCTGATTCCTTTCCGGCGACATATTCCGACGAAATACTCCCATCGCGATATAAAATCGAAAAAGGGAAGGCGACTTTCTTTGTCTCCTTCCCAGTTCGATATATCCAGAATTGATTATTCTGCCTCTGGTGCTGGAGTTTCGGCTGCCGGTGCCTCTGCTACTGGAGCCTCTGCCTTCTTCGCACGGCTGCGGCGGGTTGCCTTCTTCTCTTCCTTCCTGGCGGAAGCAAGAGCTGCCTCGTTGAAGTCGACAAGCTCGATAAGTGCCATGTCAGCGCCATCACCCTGACGGAAACCGGTGTGGAGTACTCTGGTGTATCCGCCCGGACGGTCAGCGATCCTAGGAGCCACAGCGCTGAAAAGTTCCTTGACAGCCTCCTTGTTCTTGAGGTAGCTGAATACGGTTCTGCGTGAATGGGTCGTATCTTCCTTTGACTTGGTGATCAGCGGCTCAACATAGGTCTTGAGGGCTTTTGCCTTGGCGACAGTGGTGTTGATCCTCTTGTGCATGATCAGGGAAGAAGCCATGTTGGCAAGCATCGCCTTGCGATGACCATCCTTGCGACCGAGATGATTTATTGCTTTCTTGTGCCTCATGTCTTATACGTTCTTTTTCTTTGGTTCAATATTAAACTTTCTCACATCCATACCGAACGACAGCTTCATCTTCTCGACAACCTCATCAATCTCGTTCAGTGACTTCTTGCCGAAGTTCCTGAATTTCATGAGTTCGTTCCTTGAATATGAAACGAGGTCGGCGAAGGTCTCGATTTCGGCTGCCTTCAAGCAGTTGTAAGCCCTGACGGAAAGACCGATGTCAGAGAGTTTGGTGAGAAGGAGGTGCCTTGTCCTGAGGCTCTCCTCGTCAAGCTCCTTGTTGTCGGACTCGATGGAATTCTCGATAGAGATGTTCTTGTCGTCAGTAAACAGCTTGAAGTGATAGATAAGGATGTTGGCTGCATCCTGAAGTGCCATGTTCGGGGAAATCGATCCGTCCGTGACAATTTCAAGATTCAGCTTCTCGTAGTCGGTCTTCTGCTCGACACGCCAGTTCTCGACACTCCAGTTTACTTTCTTGATCGGAGTGTAGACTGCATCAATCGGAATTGTGCCGATCGGAGTCTCGCCAGTCCTCATCTCCTCTGCCGGGACAAAGCCGCGGCCTTTGGTGATGGTGAGCTTGATTTCAAGAGTAACAGACGGTTCGAGTGAACAGATGTGCTGTTCAGGGTTCAACACCTTGAAAGAAGACAATCCCTTGGAGATGGCTTCGGCAGTGAACTCATTCTTGCCACTGACAACAATGGTAGCTTCTTCTGAGTCCTGAGTCTCAACCATTCTCTTGAGCCTAACCTGCTTGAGGTTAAGGATGATGTCCTGCATACCTTCGATCACGCCCGGGATGGTGGCGAACTCCTGGTCCACGCCGGTAATCTTGATCTGACTGATAGCAAAACCTTCCAGAGAGGCGAGCAGAATGCGGCGGAGAGCGTTACCGATAGTCTGTCCGTAGCCAGGCTCAAGCGGCCTGAACTCGAAACGGCCAACGGTATCGGTGCCTTCGAGCATAATCACCTTGTCCGGTTTCTGAAATGCTAAGATTGCCATTTTGTTTCTTGTTAGGTGTTAAAAATTACTTGGAGTAGAGATCGACGATGAGCTGCTCGTTGATGTTTTCAGGAATATCCTCTCTTGCAGGGACATTGAGGAACTTTCCGGCAAGAGCCTTTGGATCGAACTCGATCCATGAGTACTTGCTTGCTGATGCAACACTTGAAGTGATGACCTCAAGACTCTTTGAACGCTCCCTGACTGCGATGACGTCGCCAGGTCTGACCTGTACTGAAGGGATGTTGCAGACAGCACCGTTGAGGGTGATGTGAGCGTGGTTTACAAGCTGGCGTGCAGCTGCCCTGGTAGGAGCGATACCCATCCTGTAAACGATGTTGTCGAGTCTTGACTCGAGGAGGAAGAGGAGGTTCTCACCCTTCTGGCCAGGCATGCGGGATGCCTTGAGATAGGTGTTGTGGAACTGCTTCTCGAGAAGGCCGTACATGTATCTGACCTTCTGCTTCTCCTTGAGCTGGATACCATATTCACGCTGCTTCTTGCGCTTTGCAGCGAGACCATGCTGTCCCGGAGGATAGTTTCTCTTCTCGAAATCCTTGTCGCTTCCGAAAATAGGCTCGCCGAACTTGCGTGCGATCTTTGTGCTTGGACCAATATATCTTGCCATAGTAATTCAGAATTAAATGATTAAA
>JBJFDD010000041.1:0-11652 GCA_051889815.1 Candidatus Cryptobacteroides sp.
GACTTCAGCCGAGGGCTTCAATCCGAAGAAACACCGCACAGCCTATCTCGAATGGTATGATGCTCCCTCCGAGGATGTCCGCAACGGAGCCTGCATGATCCTGATCTCGGGCGGCGCCTATAATTCCTGTTGCGATGTCCACCTTATCGAGTACTGGCGCAAGGAGCTTACCGCACGTGGCTACCAATGTGTGAATTTCGTCTACAGGACACCCCGCCCCGAAGGCCTCCCGATCTACCAGTCAGCCTGGGAAGACGGCCAGAGGGCTGTCAGGATGGTCAGGAGCCAGGCTGCCGAAAGAGGTTTCGATCCGGAAAAGATAGGTACGGTCTCAATGTCTGCCGGTTCCCATCTCGCCCTACTCCTGGCTACGAGTTCCCAGACTCCTGCCTATGACAAGGTTGATGCGCTGGATGATATTCCTTGCCACATCAACTGGGCAATCGTCAATGCACCCGCCTATGCGACTACTGACGGCGAGCTGGGTACGCCTGCCACCCGCGAGGGCTATGGCCCTGACGTGAAACTCAGTGAGGTGTTCAAGTTCGATGAAAAGACTTGCCCGATGTGTCTTCTCCACGGTGGGGATGACATCTACACTCCAAATGCCTCCACCCTTGTCTACAGGCAACTGCGCCGGATGGGTATTCCTGCCGAAGTCCATCTCTTCCCGGACAAGCCTCATGGAGCCTTCGGTTTTGAAAGGGATATCGAGTTCATGAACCAGATGGATTTCGTGGGCAACCTCGGTCCCGAGGTCTCCATCATGGACCGCTTCCCGGACGATTCCGCCCGCAAGGAGGTCATCAGGGAAGATGTCTGGCCGGAGGGCAAGATGCCGGATGCCCAGGAGCATCTGTGCCATCCTTATATCGAGTGGCATATTCCTGCAGTGAAGAAGACCGATGCAATCCAGATCATCTATTCCGGAGGCTCCTATGAAGGCAATGATCCCGACGGATTCGAGGTGGCCCCTGCACGCAGGTACCTCAACTCTCTCGGCATGACAGTTGTGACCCTGAAGTACCGCTCACCGCGGCCATCCGGCCTTTCAAAGCATACCTGTGCATGGCAGGATCTCCAGAGGACAATCAGGATCGTGCGTAGCGAGGCTGCTTCAAGGGGGCTGGACCCGGACCGGATCGGAATCATGGGCAGTTCAGCCGGAGGTCATCTGACGCTTATGGGTGTCACATCTTCAAGGCACAGGTCATATTTCCCGATTGATGAAATCGACAACATCCCGTGCAAGGTCCAGTGGGGAATCGGCATCTATCCTGCCTATGCCCTGACAGACGGTCTCGAGGTCCCGAACCTCCAGAAGGGCAACGAGGACGACTCTGTCCTTGCTCCTGAGTTCTCCTTCGACCTTGACACTGCTCCTATGCTTTTCATCCACGGCGATGCCGACGGATGGGCCGCCATGAATTCGGTGAAGACCTGGGAGAAGATGCGGGCGATGGGTATCCAGAGCGAACTCCACACCCTGGCTACCCGCAACCACTGCTTCCAGAGGACTGCATCCGAAGGTACCGGCAGCTACACCTGGCTTGACAGGATCTGGGAATTCCTTTCTGCCAAGGGCTTCAACAAGTGATTCACGACATTGAGAATAAAGGCCGGCAGGGCACGATCGCCCTGCCGGCCTTTTTCTGTACATGCCGTAGCCGCTAATGCATCCAGCGGTCAAGCCAGCCGAAGAACTCGCGGTGCCAGTAAAGGGCATTCTGCGGCTGCAGGATCCAGTGGTTCTCTTCCGGGAAGATTACAAGACGTGAAGGGACTCCCATCATCTGGGCGGCATTGAAGGCTGCCATGCCCTGTTCGTACGGGATGCGGTAGTCCATCATTCCGTGGATGCACAGGATTGGGGTGTGCCATTTGGTCACATTGCAGGAAGGGTCGCTGGCATAGTGGTGCTGTGCCTTCGGAGTTGAAGCGTAAGGAGCGCCGGCCTGCTGCATTCCTCCGAAGGTTATTCCGTCTCCTGCAGGTCCCATACGGCCTTCTTCGTAGGCATATTCAGTAAGCCCGCCGCCGTCCCAGTTCGCAAACCAGGACTCTTCGGTGGTGTACCACATCTGTTTTTCATTGAATATTCCGGCATGGGCGATGAAGCAGTCGTAGAGGTCTCCGTGGAGTCCCTCGAGCATGTAGGCTGAATAGCCTCCGTAGGAAGCTCCGACACAGGCGAGCTTGCCGACATACGGCTTGCTCTTGATGTACCGTCCTGCGCTGAGGTAGTCCTGCATGTTCAGGCCGGAATAGTCCCCGCTGATCTGCTCCTTCCATTCCTGGCCGAAGGCAGTCGTGCCGCGGCGGTTGGGCATCATCACGATGTAGCCCTGCTGGGCCATCAGGCGGTAGCACCAGCGGTAGCTCCAACCCTGGCTGTTGGTGCCCTGGGGACCGCCCAGGACAATCTCTATCGCAGGATAAACCTTGGTCGAGTCGAACTTCGGGGGGTAGAGGACCCAGCACTGCATGTCCTTGCCGTCAACGGTCCTGACGGTGACGCTTTCCGAAACCGGTTCGTCCATCTGTGAGAAGATGTGGCCATTCTCGTCGGTAATCTGCTTCCATGTGGCAAAACCTTCCGCGGGAACACTCAAGCTGATGAGTTCGGCCGGCCGGTTGAGGCTGCAGTTGCTTGCGAGGAGCGTACGGGCACCGGTCCCATTGTCGTCCAAAATGGCGAATGGACTGTAGAAATCGTACTTTTCCTCATTGGCAGTAATCTGCCTTATCCGGTCATCGAGACTGACACAGAACAGTTTCTGCACTCCTCCGTCCAGGGAACTGAACACCAGTGAAGTACCTGTCGGATCCCAGACAAGGCCTGCCTTGTCACGGTCGAGGCTGCCGGCCAGGCAGCGGATGTTGCCCAGGCTGATTCCGAAATCCTGCCCTTCGCTTGCGCCGCACTCTTCGACATCGCAGACCATGATTCTCTGCGCATCGGCCTCGTAGCCATCCCTGCGCATCGAAATCCAGGCGATGTGCTTTCCGTCCGGGCTCCAGACAGGGTCGGTGTCGTAGCCCCCGTCCCCCTTCAGGGTGACAGTCTGCCCGGTGAGCATGTCATAGATGAATATTCCGCAGTTGGTGCTGAATGCGTATTCCTTGCCCATGTGTTTCCTGCATGAATATACTATGTGACGTCCCTGTGGCGACCAGTCGAGCTGCTCGACGCCGCCGAAAGGTTCTGTCGGAAGTTCGTACGGCTCGTCTCCCAGCAGGTCCACGGAATTGGCGGGAGTAATAGGCTCACCGTTCATCGGAGCGACGTACGACCTTGGGGTTTCGGTGACCCAATGGTCCCAGTGGCGGTACATCAGGTCTTCTGTAGCATAGGCGCTTGCCTTGTCCAGGGCCGGGTCGGTGTCCGAAGGCTGGACGACCTTTTCATTCTTTATCGTACTGATGTAGAGGATGCTGCCCTGGTCAGCAGACAGCTTGAACTCGCTGATCCCTGAAGGTACATCGCTCAGCAGTTCCTTCTTGCCAAGCCTGTTTCCGGAGATGGCGGCCCTGTAGAGCTGGCCTCCCTGGAGGAAATAGATGCTCTTTCCGTCTGCTGACCAGCGGGCGTTGGAGACACTCTTCCCATAGCGGGTCAGCTGGACTTTGCCGCTGCCGTCAGGATTGCACAGGAAGAGATTCCTGCAGCTTCTGTTCTGTTCAATGCTGGTGTAGCTTACACCGTAGAGTATCCGGCTCCCGTCGGGGGAGAGCTGGGGGTCGGAGATGCGGCCGAGCGAAAGCAGGGCTTCCGGGGTCATCACTCCATTCTCGATACGGATGTCGGAAGGGCCGATGAAGGCTCCCGCATCCTCATTTGACTTGCATCCGGTCATGGTCAGGATAATTGCCGCCATAGCGACTCTTGCGGTTGTTTTCATATTCATTGATGTTCGTATTGTCTTGCTGCGTTTCTGAGCCTTTGGTGGACTTCCCGCCGGATTTCCTGGGGCTCAAGCACTTCCAGCCCGTCGGCGTGGCGACAGAATTCCATGATGAGGTTGTCGTTGGGAATGACCCTTATCCTGAAGATCCTTCCTTTTCCTTCCGGGTCGGCTCCTTCGTCCTCCTGGCTTGCGTGAATCGGAAGGTCGCGCAGGTAGCTGGCCTCCCTCTCGGTTGCCCTGAAGCGGATGGACACCGCCTTCTCACCTTTCTTCGGGAAGAAAATACCGTAGCTCTGGTGGAAAATCGAGTCGACATCGAAACCCTTCGGAAGACGGAAAGTTGCTTCAGTCTCTTTCAGTGAGACAATCCTGTCCAGGCCATAGACTCTCCATGCCTCCCTGTCGCCGTTGTCCTCCTTCCTGCCTTTGGCCCTCTCCCGGCAGAATCCGATGAGGTACCATCTCCTTTCGTGTTCCTTGACGGCGAAAGGCTGGATGTGCAGGAGGTCGGCCCTGTCCGAGCGGTATTTTGCGTACTCGATTTCCAGCTCACGGCACTCGTCCATTGCCTGCATGATGGTTGTGAGGTACTTCTGTCCCGACGGAACATCCTCGACGGAGACTCTTCCCGAAAGCCGTTCCTTGCCCATGGCGAGCAGGTTGCCGACGGTGAAAGTGTCAATCATCCATTTGACGCTCTCATTCTTGTCAAGGGCACTTTCAAAATAGGGAATATGATAGCGGTTGGTGCTTCTGTTGCATTCGATGCATATTCCGAAGACTTCCTCGGCGGCCATGCGGTGGTTGTTGAAAGTCCTTCTTGAATATGTCCGGTTGAACCTGCGCTCGTATTTCCGCGACAGCTCTTCGAGGGAAAGGCCTCTTTCTCCGGACGAAGAAATCGTCTGGATGAGCCAGATGTATTTGCCTATCAGTTCTGAAACCATCTCTTCTTTCCTTTGATTCCGCGGGATTTGCCGCTTGTGCCTTTTTCAGGTACAATGATGCAACCGAACTTCAAAGATAGTGAGGATTTTCGGAAAATGGGCAGACATCGGCCGGGGAATGTCTTTACCGGTCGGGAAAAAGACTTATATTTGCCGGACAAACAGAAAAGGATGGAACAGAAACCGACAATATTCCTCTACACCGACGGGGCTTCGAGCGGGAATCCCGGCCCGGGAGGCTTCGGTGTGGTGCTCAAGTGCGCTGCTCTGGAGAAGGAAATCTCCGGAGGCTTTGCGCTCACTACCAACAACCGGATGGAACTGCTTGCCGTGATAACAGGTCTTGAGGCCATCAAGTGGGAAAATGCCCTGGTGGAGGTGTATTCAGACTCTTCCTATGTCGTCAAGGCTGTCAACGAGGGCTGGCTGGAGAAATGGAAGCGGAAAGGCTGGAAAAAGGTCAAGAATCCGGATCTCTGGCAGCGTTTCCTGGCTGTTTACAGCAGACACAGGGTTACTTTCCACTGGATCAAGGGGCATGCGGGACATCCTGAAAATGAGCGTTGCGATTCTCTTGCAGTCTCATCCGGGGCATGTGCCGCCGCGGCCGGGGTGAAACTTCCTGACGACATAGGCTATCTCGACTCTCTCAAAGCCTCTCCCGAAGAAGGGATTCTCCTTTAGTTTTATTATTTTTGCATTCATTATTCCGCATATCAACGTCAAACCAGCATAATGGAAAGAAACAACAGGAAACCGGTTGTCGGTATCACCCAGGGTGACGGCAACGGAATCGGCTACGAAGTAATCATCAAGGCACTCTCTGACCCGCGCAGCCTTGAATCCTTCACGCCCGTCATATACGGCTCATCGAAAATTTTCGGCTTCTACCGCAAGCTGATCCATAACCTCGACCAGATGGATACCTACGTCATCCAGAATGCATCCGAGGCAAAACCGAAGAAAATCAATATCCTGAACTGTCTGCCTGACAATGTCTTCGTTGAGCCTGGCCAGTCGACTCCAGAGGCTGCACGTTCGGCTATCACTTCCCTTCAGAGGGCTGTTTCCGACATCAAGAACGGAGACATCGATGTCCTGGTCACCGCACCCATCAACAAGAAAGCCATGGATGCCGAAGGCTTCGGCAACACCGGCCACACAGAGTATCTCCAGAAGGAGTTCAATGCCGACGATGTGCTGATGTTCATGGTTTCGGAGTCTTTGAAGATCAGTGTCGTCACCGGCCATGTCCCGCTCAAGGATGTCCCTTCCCTCGTCACTGAAGACAAGATTGTCAACAAGCTCAGGCTGATGGACGAGTCCCTCAGGAGAGATTTCGGTGTCGTTGCCCCGAAGATTGCAGTCCTGGGACTCAATCCTCATTGCGGCGACGGCGGCCTTCTCGGCGACGAGGAACTCAAGACAATCATCCCGGCTGTCAAGAAGGCCAATGATGAGGGCATCCTTGCATTCGGACCATATTCTCCTGACGGCTATTTCGGCCTTGGCCACTATGCCAGGTTCGATGCCACCCTGGCGATGTACCACGACCAGGGTCTCGCCCCGTTCAAGGCGATTGCCTTCCAGGATGGTGTCAACTTCACTGCAGGCCTTCCGGTTGTGCGGACTTCCCCTGACCATGGTACTGCCTTCGAGATGGCAGGACGCGACCTGGCTGACCCGCAGTCGATGAAGTCGGCAATCTATACCGCCATCGACATATTCAGGAACAGGCTTGCCTATGACAGCCTGCAGGCCGGCAAGTTGAAGAAATAGTGTCAGGAAATCACGCTGAAGTCGCGGATGATGTATTTGTCCTTGCGCATTTCTTTCAGGAGAGGGGCGTTCTCCTCTTTTGAAAGCGCAGGGTCCATTGCCAGGACATGTTCCGCGTAGAGCCGGGCGTCTGAAAGAATCTGGCCGTCATGCGAAAGGGAAGCTATCTTCAGGTCAATCGGAAGGCCGCTCTGCTGGGTCCCTTCAAGGTCTCCGGGCCCCCTCATCTTCAGATCCTCTTCAGCAAGGTCGAAGCCGTTTTCGGTAGCGCACATCAGGTCGAGACGTTTTCTTGACTCCTTGGAGACTTTCTCTCCGTGGACCAGCACGCAGTACGACTCGTCGGAACCTCTTCCGACCCTGCCCCTGAGCTGGTGGAGCTGGGCCAGGCCGAACCTCTCGGCGCTTTCAATCACTATCACCGTTGCGTTCGGGACATCGACTCCCACCTCGATAACGGTGGTCGAGACCAGTATGTCAGCCCTTCCTGCCGCGAAGGCGTCCATGTTCAGTTTCTTGACTTCGGAAGCCTGCTGCCCGTGGACGATTGCGACTTTGTACTGCGGCATCGGGAATCTTGTTACGATTTCCTCGTAGCCTTCCTCAAGATTGCGGTAATCCATTTTCTCGCTCTCGAAGATCAGCGGATAGACGATGAAGACCTGGCGCCCTTTTGCAATCTGCCCTTTCATGAAATTGTACAGGACGGGCTTCTTGCTTTCTCCTATGAGAATGGTCTTCACCGGTTTCCTGCCCGGCGGCATCTCGTCGATGACCGAAACATCGAGGTCGCCGTACAGGGTCATCGCAAGCGTCCTCGGAATAGGCGTGGCGGTCATCACCAGGACATGCGGCGGAATCCCGTCGCGGCCCTTCGCCCAGAGTTTCGACCTTTGTTCCACCCCGAACCTGTGCTGTTCGTCGATGACGGCAAGCCCGAGGTTCCTGAATATTACGGGGTCCTCGATAAGGGCGTGTGTGCCGATGATGATTCCGATGCTTCCGTCCTCGAGACCCTTGAGGATAGGTTTCCTTTCTGCCTTGGTCGTCGAACCGATCAGAAGGCTGCAGGTCACCCCCGTCGGGGCGAGGTATTTCGAGATGTTGAGGTAATGCTGCCTGGCAAGGACCTCGGTTGGGGCCATTATGCAGGCCTGGGCTCCGTTCCCGACAGCCAGCAGGGCCGTCAGCACGGCGACCATCGTCTTGCCTGAGCCCACATCACCCTGAAGCAGCCGGTTCATCTGGGTCCCGCTCATCAGGTCGTTGCGGATTTCCCTGATCACCCTCTTCTGGGCTCCTGTAAGGTCGTAGGGAAGAGCCTTGTAGCAATCGTTGAAAGCCTGCCCGACCAGGGGCATCCTGATTCCGACTTTGGCGCGGCTGCGGATGTACTTCTGCTTGACCAGCGACAGCTGCAGCAGGAAGAGTTCCTCCCATTTGAGCCGGTACTGCGCTTTCGCGAGGGCGGTCTGGTCCGTAGGAAAATGAATATTCCGGATTGCGAACCGTATCGGGGCGAGCCCTTTCTCCCGCAGGATGTATTCCGGAAGTGTCTCCTCGAGGTCCGCGATTGCATATTCAATGGCGGTGGCCATCAGTTTGTTCATCACTTTACCTGTGATGCCGCCGTTACGCAGTTTTTCGGTGGAAGGATAGACCCCTGTCAGCACTCCTGAAAAACTTCCGCTGTCGCCCTGTGGAGGAGCGTCGATTTCGGGATGAACCATGTTGAGTCTCCCGTTGAAGGTCGAGGGTTTTCCGAAGAAAAGGAAACTGTGGCCGGTGCGCAGGCGATCCGCGATGTATCTTGTCGCCTTGAAGAAGACCAGCTCGATTTCTCCTGTGGAGTCCTTTACGAAGACTGAGAGCCTCTGTTTGCCGCTCTTGCCGGAAAGTTCGCTCCGGGTCACTTCTCCCAGAATCTGGACATAGGAGAGAGTCGGCCGGATGTCGGCAATCTTCTGGATGCTGCTTCTGTCTATGTACCGGAACGGAAACAGATGAAGGAGATCCCCGACTGTGGAGATCTCCAGTTCGCTCCGGAGCAATGAAGCCCTTTTGGGACCCACTCCGTGGAGGAATTGCACTTCTGTGTCCAGCTTGTTCTTCAGCATGGAACAAATGTAACAATTTTTGCTTAATTTTGAGGACTATGAATATTCTGGTAACTGGAGCCAACGGCCAGCTGGGTACCGAACTCCGCAATGTCACGGAAGGAAGCCGCGACAATTACATATTCTCGGATGTTGTCTCCTCAGCCCAGGGGCAGACTCTCATCCTGGATGTCACGGACCTGCGTGCCGTCAGGAGGGCTTGCGCGAGCCTTGATGTGGATGTCATCGTCAACTGCGCAGCCTACACCGATGTCGAAAAGGCTGAAGACAATCCCCAGGCTGCAATGGCTCTCAATGCTGCTGCCCCTGCAAATCTTGCTGTCGCCGCATCCGAAAGGGGAGCATTCCTGATCCATGTTTCGACCGACTATGTCTTCAGCGGGGATTCCACAGTGCCCTATCGGGAGGATTCCCCGACCGGTCCGCTTGGAGTGTACGGCGCCACCAAACTCGCCGGAGAACGGGCTTTGCAGAGTTCCGGATGTGACTGGATCATCATCAGGACGGCCTGGCTCTACTCCCCTTACGGCAAGAATTTCGTCCGGACCATGTGCCGGCTCACAGCAGAGAAGGACTCCTTGCCGGTGGTCTGCGACCAAACAGGTTCACCGACCTATGCCCACGACCTTGCCGTGCTGATTGTCAGGATGATGGATGAAGGACTCGAGGGCAGGGAAGGTATCTACCACTACAGCAATGAAGGCGAAATATCCTGGTACGATTTCGCGAAGGCAATTTGTTCGCTCTGCGGCAACACCTGTGACATTCGCCCTTGTGCTTCGGGAGAGTATCCGTCCAAGGTCCGCAGGCCTCAATATTCAGTGCTTGACAAGACCAAGGTCAGGGAAACTTTCGGCGTTGAGGTGCCTTTTTGGCTAGATTCCCTGAAAGCTTGCCTTGAAAGAATGAAGTAAATAATTGAATATGAAAGGAATAGTTCTAGCAGGAGGAAGCGGCACCCGTCTGTACCCCATCACCAAGGGTGTTTCCAAGCAGATGCTCCCGGTGTACGACAAGCCGATGGTCTATTATCCCATCTCCGTGCTGATGAATGCCGGGATAAGGGAGATTCTCATCATCTCCACTCCGGAGGACCTGCCCGGCTTCAGACGTCTTCTAGGCGACGGAAGCGACCTGGGAGTATCCTTTGAATATGCCGTGCAACCATCCCCGGACGGACTTGCCCAGGCTTTCATCATCGGGGAGGACTTCATCGGGGAGGACTGCGTCTGCCTTGTGCTGGGCGACAACATATTCCAGGGCACAGGTTTCCGCGCCCAACTGATGGATGCCGTGAGGGCTGCCCAGGATGAAGGGAAGGCGACTGTCTTCGGTTACCGTGTGAGCGATCCGCAGCGCTATGGCGTTGCAGAGTTCGATTCCGAAGGGAATTGTCTCAGCATCGAGGAAAAACCTTCCGTCCCGAAGAGCAACTATGCCGTGACCGGACTGTATTTCTATCCGAATGAAGTCGTCGGGATTGCGAAGTCCGTCAAGCCTTCCGCGCGTGGCGAACTCGAAATCACCACCGTCAACCAGATGTTTCTTGGGAAGGGGCTCCTGAAGGTGCAGAAACTGGGGCGCGGCTTCGCCTGGCTTGACACCGGTACCCATGAGTCCCTTGCCGAGGCTTCCACCTACATCGAGGTCATTGAGAAGAGGCAGGGTTTGAAAGTTGCCTGCCTGGAGGAGATTGCCTACCGCAACGGATGGATTGATGGGGCCTGCCTACGGAAACTTGCCGCCCCGATGCTCAAGAACCAGTATGGACAGTATCTTCTTAAAGTTGCTGACGAATGAACATCTATACCACTGACATAGAAGGGGTTCTTGTCATCCAGCCCCGGATATTCAAGGATGGCAGGGGGTATTTCTTCGAATCCTTCAACCAGAAGGAATTCTCTGAACTTGTCGGCCCGGTTGTCTTCGTGCAGGACAACGAAAGCTGTTCTTCATACGGGGTAGTCCGTGGCCTGCATTTCCAGAAAGGTGAGCATGCGCAGGCCAAACTCGTGAGGGTAATCAGCGGAAAGGTACTGGATGTGGCAGTCGACCTCCGTGCCGGTTCGCCGACCTTCGGCCGCCATGTGGCTGTGGAACTGACCGGGGAAAACCACCTGCAGCTTTTCATCCCGCGTGGGTTCGCCCATGGTTTCAGTGTCCTGAGCGGGACTGCTGTCTTCCAGTACAAGTGCGACAATTTCTATTGTCCTTCTGCAGAAGGCGCTGTGGCATGGGATGATCCCGACCTTCGCATCGACTGGAAACTTCCTCCGGAAGATGTCGTGCTTTCAGACAAGGACAGAAGGCATCCTCTGCTGAAGGATCTTCTGGCTTGAGTTTTTCGTGATAGTTTCAGACCTTGTTGCAAATGGAATTCAAGCGGAACATAATGATCACTGGAGGAGCCGGTTTCATCGGCAGCCATGTAGTACGTCTCTTTGTCAGGAAGTATCCCGAGTACCGTATCCTCAATGTGGACAAGTTGACCTATGCCGGCAATCTTGCCAACCTGAAGGATCTGGAATCCTGCCCGAACTACACCTTCGTGAAGGCGGACATTTGTGACTTTAAAAAGATGTGTTCCCTGATGAAGGCCTGGAATGTCGACGGAATCATCCACCTGGCAGCCGAGTCGCATGTCGACAGGAGCATCAGGGATCCTTTCACTTTCGCCAGGACCAATGTGATGGGCACATTGAGCCTTCTTGAGGCAGCCAGACAGTATTGGGAATCCCTTCCGGGAAAATATGACGGTACACTTTTCTACCACATCTCCACCGATGAGGTTTACGGTGCGCTGGAGATGACCCATCCGCAGGGTATTGAACCGCCATATTCATCCAAAGCTTCGGCCAGCCATCATCTTGCCTACGGATCAAGTTTCTTTACGGAGGAGAT
>JBJFDD010000042.1:0-11649 GCA_051889815.1 Candidatus Cryptobacteroides sp.
CTGGCAGTGAGCATCTGGCTTCTCCTCAGGAAGAGGGCGGTTTTCACTTCCAGGCACTGCACCCTTGTGTCAGCCCTTCTCTGCGGGTGCGCCGGGGACATTCTCCTGATGTTTCCTTCCGGTGAGTGTTTTCTGGCCGGGATGGGGGCATTCTTCGCAGGTCATGTCCTCTATTACTGCACCCTGCCTTCTCCTTTCAGGGGAAGGACCGTCCTGGAGAAAATCATCTCCCTGGCGATTCTCGCTGGCATCGTTGCCGGAATCGTCAGCCTTGCCTCGATATTCAAAGTACCTGGATTCATGGGCGTCTGCGTGACGGCATATTCATGCGCCTTCGCCTTCCTGATACACGCCTCGTTGATGGCTGCCTGGAGGAACAGGTCCGGGAAATATGCCCTTGCAGCCCTTGGCTTCCTGGTTTTCGCCGTTTCCGATTCGATGGTGGCTGCCGCGCATTTCACCTCATTCCGCCATCCGTGCCACGGCTTCTGGGTGATGTTCACCTACATCCTCGCACAGGCCGTCGTCTCAATCAGCCTTGCCTGCCGCGAAATCGAGGAAACGGATTCCGAATATGGCATCCGGCTGCGTCGCCTCGATTCCCTGAGGGACTCGCTGCGCCGTCATGAGAATGACCTTTTCGAGGCTTTCGACAAGGATTTCGGCAAGGGCAGGTTCGAGACATACACAACTGAAATTGGCTTCCTTTACAATGGCATCCGGAATATCCGGAAACATCTGCGCAGATGGATGGAGCCGCGTCCTGCAACGACCCCGATGGTCCTTTGGCCGGGGCAGAGCAGGGTCCTTCCGGAACCTTACGGAAAGGTTCTTGTCATCGGTCCTTTCAACTATCCTCTGCAACTGGCCATCGCTCCGCTGGCTTTTGCTCTTGCTGCAGGCAACACGGTGACTGTCAAGTGTTCCCGCCAGACTCCGGAAGTCTCCCGCGTCATTGCCGGTCTTCTCTCCGAAGCCTTCCCGGAGGATGTGGTCGAAGTCCTTCCGGATTCTCTCGGCAACGATGAGATGCTGGAGCGCCGTTTTGACTATATCTTCTTCACCGGAAGCCCGCGCGTCGGAAAATTAGTCATGGAAGCTGCGGCCAAGCATCTGACTCCGGTCACGCTCGAACTCGGCGGGAAGAGTCCGGCCATAGTCTGCGAAAGTGCCGATGTCCGCCTGGCCTGCGAGAGAATCGCCAAGGGCAAGTTCATCAATGCCGGACAGACCTGTGTCGCTCCTGACTATGTTCTAGTCCACAAGAGCGTCCACGAAGAATTCATCTCCACGATGAAGGAAGTGGTCCGGGAGTTCTTCGGCGACATCTCCACACGTCCTTCCGACATGACCCTGATTGCGACTTCCCGCCACTGGGAGCGCATCATGGGTCTCATTCCTGCGGAGGGGGACCCTACCGGGCGGACTGTCATCGGCGGCAACGGGGATGCCGCAACAAGGTACATCGCCCCTACTGTCATCGACAACTGCACCTGGGATTCAAAGGCGATGCAGGAGGAAATCTTCGGCCCTGTCCTTCCTGTCATTGAATATTCAGACCTGGATTCCGAAGTCATCGCACGGGTCAGGGACGGAGAGAAGCCTCTTGCGCTCTACCTCTTCACCCGCTCCGGAGCCCAGAAGAGGAAGGTGCTTTCCGGGGTTTCTTTCGGCGGAGGTTGTGTCAATGAGACAATCATGCATCTGGGCAACGAGAACCTGCCATTCGGAGGAGTGGGCAATTCCGGGATGGGTGCCTATCACGGAAAGACCGGGTTCGAGACATTCTCGCATCTGAAGTCTGTCCTGTTCAAGTCCTCGTGGCTCAATTTCGACCTGCTCAAACCGCCATATTCAAACAAACTCAAGTTTATAAGAAAAGTCTACAAGTAGCATAACATGAAAACTCATTTCAAGATTTTTCTGGCAATTGTGCCGATGCTTTTCTGCTGCCTTGGTCTGCTGGGCGCGGGAAACGGGCTGCCTTACGAATTCAAGTACGGGGGCAAAGTCTATAAAGGTTACGAAGGCGTCATCGACGGGACTCTCAAAGTCAGTGTCGTACGGAACTCCCATCCGGAATTCGACGAGAGAGAGTACACGGTCTGGTTTGAGAATGTCGGCGACAAGCCTTCGAAGGTTCTCGAGGATGTCTATGCGCAGTTCACTCCTGTGGCACATCCGCATTGTGGAGAAATGAGTTTTCTCATGAATATGCTAACATATTATTTGTAGAAATGATTGAAAACCGCATCAGAATTGACAGCCCCTTTGAATTTGAGATGGGGGGACGGATTGAAGGGCTGGAAATCGTCTATCACACATCAAAGCCCAAATATTCCGGAAAAGAAAAGGTAATCTGGATCTGCCATGCCCTGACCGCCAACTCCGATCCGGAGGAATGGTGGCCGCAGATTGTCGGCCCTTCCCGATTCTTCGACACCGGGAAATATTTCATTGTCTGTGTGAATATGCTGGGAACCCCCTACGGCACTTCGGGTCCGGCTTCGGCCAATCCCTCGGACGGGAAACCTTACCGCTTCTCGTTTCCGCAGTTCACCATCCGGGACACTGTGGCTTTGTTCACCATTGTCCGGAAGCATCTCGGAATCGACAGGGTTGATCTCCTGATAGGCAGCTCCATAGGAGGCTTCCATGCTTCCGAGTGGCTTGTTGCCGAACCTGGCATCATCTCAAAGGCAGCTCTCATTGCTACCGATGTCAGGGTTTCCGCCTGGCTGTCAGCATCGGTTGAAGCCCAGCGGATGGCCCTTGAGGCGGACGGGACTTTCCGCGGTTCTGATTCCCTGGACGGGGGAAAGAAAGGTCTGATGTGCGCCCGCGCACAGGCGCTCATTTCCTACAGGAGTTATGACGGCTATGTCAGGACCCAGTCTGAGACCGACCCGGATACCCTGGTCGCCACCCGTGCCGCATCCTATGAGAGGTACCAGGGAGAAAAACTCGCCAAAAGGTATGATGCATATTCCTACTGGTCGCTATGCAATGTCCTTGACACCCACAACATTGGACGTGGCCGTGGAGGGGTCGCGGCCGCCCTGTCCGGGATAAAGGCACAAACGACGGTGGTCGCCATCGATTCGGACTGCCTTTTCCCCTCACGCTGCATGAAAGAATGGGCGGCATTGATTCCCGGAGCCGATTTCAAGGTCATCACTTCTGTTTTCGGGCATGACGGTTTCCTTCTGGAGAGCGACCAGATCGTATCTGTCCTGTCCGGCCTTTTGTGAGAAGTATTCTTTTTTAGTAACTGATAACCGGACAAATAACTGAACAAATCACATAAAAAATGAAGAAATCTTTCATTATCATGCCGCTTGCGGCAATATTGCTATTCTCCTGTACTCCGAAAGAACAGGCCAACTCGTCTTTCCCTGCCAGGGAAGTGGTGGTTGGCCAGCCTCTTTCGCAGAGACTCGAGGCCAATCTTTCCAGGTTGCAGGATGACATCTACATGCCTCCTCAGGTCTTTGAAGACAAGGACTGGCCCGGAGACTTTGTTGGAAGGACTATCCTTGGACTGACAATGGATTCGGAAGTGCTCCACGAGAAGACAGACCTTCTTCCGATGCTGATCGACAGCCTTCCGGCCTATTTCAACCCGAAGGGCTATCTCGGTCCGGATTACTCACCTTCCATCAACGAACAGCAGCTTTCCGGCCACGGATGGCTACTGAGGGGACTCTGCGAGTACTACCGCAACACCTCCGACAAGTCTGTCCTCGAAATAATCGAATCTGTCGCGAACAACCTTTTCGTGGCAAGCAAGGGCTCCTATTCGACCTATCCGATTTCGGCCGATGAAAGGACCAACACCGGTGGGGAAGCATCCGGTTCAATTGCCGGCCAGGTCGGAAACTGGATCCTTTCCACCGACATCGGCTGCGTCTTCATCGGAATGGCCGGCCTGATCGATGCCTACGAGTTCGTCCCGTCAAAGGCTATCCGTGAGACAATTGACGAAATGGTGGCCCGTTTCCTCGAGGTCGACCTGACCGGCATCCAGGCCCAGACTCACGCCACGCTTTCAGCCCTCCGCGGACTTGTGAAGTATGCCGGTCTTACCGGTGACGAAACCCTTCTGGATGAGGTCCTCAAACGCTGGCAGATCTATGTCAGCGAAGGGATGACCTGCTGCTATGCCAACCTGAACTGGTTCGGGCGCCCGGATTCCTGGACAGAGCCATGTGCCATCGTTGACAGCTATATTGTTGCAGTGGATCTGTGGAAGGCTACAATGGACCCTTCGTTCAGGGATATGGCAGAACTGATTGAAGTCAATGCAATCGGCCACGCACAGCGCTCCAACGGAGGTTTCGGCTGCGACAGCTGTCCGTCCGAAGAGAATCCTTACCTTACGGTCGTTGTTCCTGAGGCTCACTGGTGCTGCACGATGCGCGGTGCCGAAGGCCTTTCGAGGATGGCTGAATATTCCTGGATGGCAAAGGGGAAGACCCTCTACGTTCCTTTCTTTAGGGGCGGAGCTCTCTGTGCGGATGACCTCGAGGTCGAGCAAAGGACTCACTATCCCGAGGAGGGAAAAGTCCGTATCAAGTTCTTCAAGAACGACAGGGGAGTCGATGCCCTTATGCTTCCGGTGCTGCCTTGGGCTGACAATGTCTGCATCCTTCTCAACGATGAGGTCATTAGCCCGGAGGAGGTGGACGGAATGTTCTGCATCAGGCATCAGTTTGTCCACGGCGACAAAATCGACCTGACCTTCGACCTTCCGGTACGCTCTGACGAATGGAACGGCTGCCGCAGGTTCTACTCTGGTCCTGTGATGCTCGGTCTCCGTGGCGAAAGCACTGAGTGGACGGTGGATGATCTTGAGCCTGTTCCTTGCCTTATGAAGTATATGGACAGCGACAGGGTTCGCGTCTTGTTTCCTTAGTGTAGAGGCAAATAATTAATATTCAATACTATGACTAATAAATTTTTTATCATCAAGCCTCTGGCAGCCGCTTTGCTGCTCGTGACTTCCATTTCCTGTTCCGACAGGAAAGATGCTGCCAGGTTGAGCGACAGCGAGCTGGTCGCCGAGTTCGCGGACCCGTCGAACGACTGGCGCGGAAAGCCTTTCTGGTCCTGGAACGGCAAACTTGAAAAGGATGAACTCATCCGTCAGGTAGGAGTCATGAAGGATATGGGGTTCGGAGGCTATTTCATGCATTCCAGGGTAGGTCTCGCCACTGAATATCTCGGCGAGGAGTGGTTCGACCTGATCAATGCGGTAGCCGATGAGGGAACCCGCCAGGGAATGATCAACTATCTTTATGACGAGGACCGCTGGCCTTCCGGGACTGCCGGAGGCTATGTGACCATGAAGCCGGAATTCAGGCTCCACAAAATGAAGATGACCTCCTTCCCCAAGTCTGCGGACATGGTCCTGGCCGACACCCTTGCAGCTGTCTTTACCTGCAATCTCGACGGCTCTTCATACTCTGATCTCCAGAGGGTGCATTCCGTTGATGAGGCAATGGCCTCAAAGGGTCAGACCGTGCTGGCTTTCTACGTCCAGGAGAGTGAGCGCAACAACTTCTACAACGGCTTCACCATGGTAGATGCGATGAACCGTGAGGCTACGGACTACTACATCTCGCTGACCCATGACGCCTATCAGGAGTATTGCGGTGACAGGATCGGCAACACGATTACCGGCATATTCACTGACGAGCCCCACCGCGGCCAGATATTCAATGGCGAAGCAAGCATATCCTGGACTGCCGCCATGCCAGATGAATATTCAGAACGCTTCGGCCGTGACATCCTCGAAGACCTTCCGCGAATATTCCTTCATCCTGACGGTGCCACCTATGACAAGGCGAAGTGGAACTATGTGGAACTTGCGCAGGAACTCTTCCTTGAGAATTTTGTCGAGCCTCAGGAAAAGTGGTGCAGGGAGCATGGAATCGCCTACACCGGCCATTTCCTCCACGAGGACAACCTTACTTCACAGGTAGTCTGCCAGGGCTCGCTGATGAGGGACTACGAGCACCAGGACATCCCTGGTATCGACAACCTGACCCAGTACAGCCGCACTTATTGGGCAGCCAAGCAGGTTTCCTCCGTCGCACACCAGACCGGCAAGAAGATGATTCTTTCCGAACTTTACGGTTGCTCGGGATGGCAGATGAGTTTCGAGGACTACAAGGATGCCGGCGACTGGCAGGCCCTTTTCGGAGTCAATGTTCGTTGTCCTCATCTTTCCTGGTACACCATGAAGGGTGAAGCGAAGCGCGACTATCCTGCTTCTATCAATTTCCAGTCGGGCTGGTACAAGGACTTCAAGTTTGTCGAGGATTACTATGCCCGTCTCGGGCTTCTCATCGCCCAGGGTGAACCGGTCTGCGACCTTCTTGTCGTCAACCCTATCGAGAGCGTTTTCGCCCAGATTTCCGTTGATTCCTTCAACGGTCTTTCTCCAAGGTCCGCTTCGATGAATGCCATCGAGGATGCCTACCGTAACCTGTTCCACTGGCTGGCAGGTGCCCAGATTGATTTCGACTATGGCGACGAGGACATCATGAGCCGCCTGGCCTCCGTCGGAAAGGATGCTGAGGGCAACACTGTCCTCAAAGTCGGCCAGATGGCCTACAAGGCTGTCCTGGTCGGCAACATGGCGACAATCCGTTCATCGACGCTTGAACTTCTGCATGAATTCGCTGCGGCAGGAGGAAAGATAGTGCTTGCGGGTGATGCTCCGACGATGCTCGATGTACAGCCTTCCACCGATCCTGCCTATATCTTCGACAGATTCGCAACCCATGCCGACTACAACGGACCATCCATCGTTTCTGCCGTTTCTGCCGTTGTCCCGAGAATGGCCGGGATAACATCGGCTACAGGTGAGGCTGTGCCTGATATCTACTGCACTGTCAGGAAGGATGGCGACAGGAACACTTATGTGATGATGAGCATGAGCTCGGAGAAGTCCTTCGACGGAGTAAACGTTGTCCTGCCCGGGACCGGTGAAGTTTCGCTCTGGGACTGCCGCACCGGCGAGGTCTATTCTGCGGGCAACACATCAGGAGAGTCTGCCACCTCGCTTGTCCTGGATTTCGCTCCGCTCCAGGAGTATGTCTATGTCATCACCGATGCCCCTGTCACTTCACAGAAGGCTCCGGAGGCGATGACGGCTGGATATTCAAAGGCAGAGGACAGGGAGTATGAATATTCCCTCAATGAGATGAATGTGCTTCCTCTCGACATGGTCACCTTCATGGCGGAAGGATTCTCTTCCGACAGTCCTATGGATGTTCTTCTTGCCGACAGGGCAATCCGCAAGCATTTCGGCCTCAAGTACCGTGGCGGCGACATGCTCCAGCCTTGGTTCTTCGAAAAGTTCGTCGGTGATTCCAAACCTTCCTTCGGGGATGTGACCCTCTCCTACGCATTCAATGTCGATGTCCTTCCACAGGGGGAACTCTTCCTTTGCGTCGAGTCAGCATCAGATTTCGAGGTAAAAGTCAACGGCACCCTTCTTGACACAGCCACGGACCAGTGGTGGATCGACCCATGCTATGACAAGATCCCTCTCGACAGGTCCCTGCTCAGTAAAGGAAAGAATGTCGTGACCCTGAAGACAGTCTTCACCGAAGACAAGAATCTTGAGAACGTCTATCTCGTCGGTGATTTCGGAGTCAGCCTTTCCGGCAGCAGGACTTCCTTGACATCCCTCCCGGCCACTCTCAGGATCGGCGACGCAGTTGCCCAGGGCCTTCCGTTCTACTCGGGAACCATCTCCTACAACATGGGACCAGTGGAGGCTTCTTCAGTCAGGATCAACTCTTTCGAAGGCGCCTGCGTAAGGGTCAGAAGGGGAGAGGCAATGAATATGCTGGCCTTCCCTCCGTTCGTCCAGAGCGTTCCGCAGGGTGATGGCGACATCTGGCTCGATGTCGTCCTGACCAGGAGGAACACCTTCGGTCCGTTCCACCTCGCTCCTGCCCACCAGTGGGCAATCGGCCCGGAGCACTTCGTTGCCAACAACACTGATGACTATGTGGTCTATCCTTCCGGACTCCTTACCCTGCCAGAATTCGCGAAGTAATCCCAACCGAATCACGAAAATCGGCCTTGCAGACATCTGTAAGGCCGATTTTTTATAATTTGTCCGATATTTGCTTGAAATGCTAATGGAAGGCAACCCCTTCCGACATCCCGACAATGCAGGAAATCTTCGCCGCAGCAAGAAAATTCATGAGAGAGAACGGCAATCCGAACCAATGGGCCGATGACTATCCGGGTGAAGCGCTCCTCGGGGAAGACATTGCCAGCGGTGACAGCTACCTCATCCAGAGCGGCGGAATCATTGTCGCCACATTCGTCCTCAAAGGGGGAGAGGACCCGACCTACAAGGAAATCAATGGGGGAGCATGGCCTAATGCCCTTCTTTATGCCACCATTCACCGCATCGCCAGCAGCGGAGCGACAAAGGGAGTTCTTCACGCCGGAGTGGACTTCGCCTTGCAGAGCTATCCTGCAATCCGAATCGACACGCACCGCGACAACACCGCGATGCGCATGGCAATTGCAAAGGAGGGATTTGAATATTGCGGGATCATCCGCTGCTGGAATGGCTCCGAGCATCTTGCCTACCAATTGACTGGGCAAAACTTGCCGGAATGAGAGGTTTGGTTTAATTTTGTACCGCCGTAAGGCAGAAAAAGACTCTTTTTTGGGATGGCGGAATATTCAAATGCAATCAGGCGGAAGGTCACCGGCTATGCGGCCGGAATAGCGGCAGGAGTCTCATATGGGCTGAACCCCCTCTTCGCCAAGCCGCTGATGGAAGGTGGAATGCCCGTGACAGTGATGCTGATGTTCAGGTACCTGATCTCGGTTGCACTGGTCGGCCTGATGATGGTGGCAACCCGCGAGAGTTTCCGGATCACCCGCCGCGAAATCCCACAACTGGTGCTCCTGGGAGTATTCTTCGCCTGCAGCAGCATATTCCTTTTCGCATCCTATGAATATATCCCCTCTGGGCTTGCAACGACCCTTGTCTACCTGTACCCGGTCTTTGTCGCCCTCATTATGGTTTTCCTGAAATTCTATCCCAGCTGGCAGACCTGGCTGTCAATCATCGCGACATTCGGAGGCATACTGCTCCTTTCTAGCCCGAGCGCAGGCGAACAGATACGGCCACTTGGGATAGCCCTTGCTGTCATTTCAGCCCTGAGCTACTCGGGATATCTGGTCATCGTCAACCGCAGCAAGACTCTCCGCAGCATCCCCGAAAACAAGCTGACATTCTACGTCCTGGTCAGCGGCACAATCCTCTTCGCGCTCCTGAGGCTCTTTGAATATCTCCCCGCTCATCCCGAGGAGGTTACGGCCCTCCAGCCGCACTTCATCGAAGGTCTCCACAGTCTTTCCGACGCCGCCAACCTGCTGGGTCTTGCCATATTCCCGACGATTATCTCACTTCTCACGCTGGCTGTTTCCAGCCGCAACATCGGACCGACCAGAACCTCTGTTCTCGGTGTCTTCGAACCCATCACGGCAATCCTCGTCGGCACTTTGGTGTTCACCGAGCCATTCACCCTCCGAATGGCCTTAGGCATTGCAATCTGCGTCTCATCAGTAATCTTCATGATCCTCAAACCCGGCAAGTAGCCCGCCAGCCACAGTCTCTCGAACATATTGTCACCAGTGCCGCCGTAGTGTCCGGTTGCCATCGCCGGCCCATTGGACCTATTGTCTCGACCCCCGCCACAGGTGACTGTGGGGCACTGTTATTCGCTAGGTCCGTCGGTTTTCTCGGGACCTATTGTCTCGACCCCCGCCACAGGTGACTACAGGGCATGGTGGCGCGATAGGTCCGTTTGTGCAAAAGTCCCCGACCGGTCTACAGACCGTTAAGAGGCCGGTCAGCCGGCCTTTCGAGCCGAGCACACGGTGGCCGGGGATGATCAGTGAGATGGAGTTGCGGCTTACTGCATTGCCGACAGCCTGGTCAGACATTTTCTCCAGCCCTCTTTCCCGGGCAATGATGCCGGCAATTTCGCCATAGGTCAATGTCTGTCCGTAAGGTATTGAAATACGGAAACGATACAAGACCTTTGAGTGTGCGATAATCCAAACAGGCCAGCGATAACTCCCTGCCCAGTAGGCCATATTGCAGAGGACGGACTTGAGGCTGGTTATCATGGTATCCTGGTTTGGTAACGGCCCGGGGTCAGCCCGGCAATCCTCTTGAACCACCTGTTGAAGAATGAATCGTTGTCGAATCCCAGCCTCCCGCAGACTTGGTGCACTGAATAGTTGCCCGTCTGCAGGAGGCTTTTAGCTTCAAGTATGAGGTACTCGTCAATCAGGGCCGATGGTTTCTCGCCGGAAGCCTCGCCTATGAGTCTTGAGAACTGCCGCAGGGACAGGTTCTGCCTTTTTGCATAGTAGGAGACCCTTTTGTACTTCAAGGCGAAGTGACGGATGTCATTCTGGAATCGCAGCAGGACTTTCTGTGCGTTGGTCGCCTGCGGCTCGCCCCCTTCCTCGGCGGAGAGTCTCGAGTGGTCACGCTTGTGCCAACTGGTCAGGAGATTTGCGAATATGGTGGTGAACCCGTAGACAATCCCGTCGGCATAGTCACTGCCGGCATCGCTTATGATGTACTTGATCGAGGCACAGAGCTTTTCGAAATTTGAGGCGCTTCCTTCCTCCAGGTGCATCTGCGTGGGTTCTTTCTTCCTGAGGACCCAGTCCCGCAGGATCTCACCGTACTTGTTCCTTATCTGGGTCAGGATGAATTCGGAGTCGATGGCAATGAAGATCACCCGGCAGCCGGGGCTCAGGTCGGCATATTCAAGAATCTGGCCTGTAAACAGCAGAAGCACGTCGCCGCTGCCGAGTGAATAGTCTTTCTGCTGGATGCGCGCCCTGATTCTTCCGCTTTTGCAATAGATGCAGAAGCTCATCGTGATGCGGTGAGGGTAGCGGATGGCCTTCCTCCCGTGCACCCCTCTGTCCTGGCTGTCCATTCCCTCGGGGCTCTCCGCCACATCTTCAAGGTTGTCCACCATGCAGAACTTGCTGCCCTGCATTGTCCTGGAGACTTTCCCGGAGAGGTAGGCTGCTCCGAAGGCAGAGACCATTTCGGCATATTCATAACTCCTTTCTTGCATAATAGTAAATCAAAAGTGCCCGATTTTGGCAAAAATAATGAATTATGACCGAAAAAGTACATCAATCATCCTTATTATACAAAGAAATCCACACGGTTTGTACTTAAATTTGCAAACTATAAATACTTTGCAAACAAATTTGACGATGATAGAATTCAACACTCTTGCGCAGCTGTTCGACAATTCCACGCGGAAATATGCCTCACTGCTGCATTCACGTGTGGCTGATGGAACAGGTTCCTATACCTATGGACAGATACGGACCTGCTGCCTGGACCTTTCAAAACAGATGGCACAGTTCGGGATAGGACCTTCTGACAAAGTTGCCATACTTTCACAGAATATGCCCCAGTGGACGATTGCTTTCTTCAGTGCAGTAGCTTTCGGAAGGGTGGCCATACCGATCCTTCCCGAGTCTTCTCCCAATGAGATAGGAAATATTCTTGAACATTCAGGTTCCAAAGTACTCTTCGTTTCGCAGAGGCTTCTGCCCAATGTG
>JBJFDD010000043.1:0-11640 GCA_051889815.1 Candidatus Cryptobacteroides sp.
CGTCCCAGATTTCATCCATCTGCGCCAGGGTCATCTCATGCAGGTCCCTTCCCTGCCGGATTGTCTGCTCCTCCAGGTAAGTGAAACGGCGGCGGAATTTGTCGCATGCACGGTTCAGGGCAGTGTCCGGATCCAGTCCGTACAGCCTTGCGGCATTGATGGTAGCGAACATGAAATCCCCGAGTTCCTCTTCCGCCCTTGACCAGGCTTCGGAGTTCTTGTCATTACCGTCCCTGTCGAGAGCTTCGAGTTCGGCTTCATATTCCCCGAGCTCTTCCTTGACCTTGTCCCAGACGTCCTGCTTCTTCTCCCAGTCGAAACCGACGCCGCGGGCCTTGTCCTGCATTGAATATGCCTTCAGCACAGTCGGCATCGAATCCGGTATCCCCGAGAGAATACGCCTGTTGCCGCCTTTTTCCTTGGCCTTGAGCATCTCCCAGTTGGTGGATACTTCGTCTGCATCGGCAGCCTTGGTGTCGGAAAAGACGTGAGGATGGCGGTAAATCATCTTCTCGCAGAGTTTGTCCATCACATCCGCGATGTCGAATTTGCCCTGCTCTTCTGCAATCCTGCAGTAGAACATTATGTGGAGGAAAACATCCCCGAGTTCTTTCTTGAGGTTGTCGTCTTCTTTCTTCAGTACGGCATCGCTCAGCTCGTAAACCTCTTCGAGGGTCATCGGACGGAGTGATTCGTTGGTCTGGGCGTGGTTCCACGGACACTCTTCCCGGAGCCTGTCCATTACTTCCAGCGCCTTTTCGAATGATTTGAGTTTCTTTTTCCTATTCTTCATAGACTGCAAAAATAGCAAGTAATCAATATAAATCCTTCATATTCCCAAAAAAGACATATATTTGCCGTACTGAACCATTGATAACCGTTATGAAACCAATCCGATATGTCACTGCCGACGAAGCGGTGAGCGCAATCCGGTCCGGAGACAGGATACATCTGGGCAGTGTCGCCAGCACTCCGATGGCTCTCATCGATGCCCTTGTCCGCAGGGCGGAAGCCCATGAGGTCGAAGACCTCCATTTCCATCATTTCCACACTGAAGGGCCTGCGCCATATTCTGACCCGAAGTATTCCGGAATCTTCTTCGAACAGGGATTCTTCATCGGGCCGAATCTCCGGGCGAATGTCAATTCCGGCTATGCGGACTGGGTTCCGGTCCATCTGGCCGAGTCTCAGAAACTCTATCGCGCCGGCGCAATCAAGCTGGGCGCGGCTTTGGTGCAGGTCTCTCTTCCTGACGAAAACGGAATGGTCTCCCTCGGTACTTCTGTGGACTGCTCTGTGGCTGCAATCGAGACGGCAAGGGTGAAGATTGCTGTCGTGAACCCCAATGTCCCTTTCGCCTACGGAGACCTTGTACCGCTGGACGCCTTCGACTATCTGGTCAAGGATGATTCTCCTCTGATCACCAAGGATTTCGTGGCTCCGACCCCGACTGAAGTCATAATCGGAAAGAACTGTGCGGAACTGGTTCCGGACGGGGCCTGCATCCAGATGGGCATCGGAGCCCTTCCGAACGCCCTGGCAGCCCAGCTATCCGACCACAAGAATCTTGGAATCCACACCGAGATGTTCGCCGACGGCATTCTCGGCCTCATCAAGAAGGGGGTTGTCAACGGCTCCTGCAAAAGAATTGACACCGGAAAGGTCGTGGCATCCTTCCTCCTGGGTTCACAGGATGTCTATTCATTCATTGACCATAACCCGGACGTGCTGATGAAGGACATCAAGTATGTCAACGACCCATGGGTCATCTCGAGGAATCCGAATATGATTGCCATCAACTCCGCCGTTGAAGTTGACCTCACCGGTCAGATCTGTGCCGATTCAATCGGTACCAGGATCTTCTCCGGCACCGGCGGACAGCTGGATTTCGTCAAGGGAGCGACAATGTCCGAGGGCGGAGTTTCGATGACAGCCTTCGCCTCAAGGACAGCCAAGGGCAAGCCTAAGATCGTCCCTGTGCTGAACCCGGGAGCGGGAGTGGTCACCCCGAGGGCGGACGCCCATTGGATTGTCACTGAATATGGTGCAGTGGACCTCTGGGGCAAGTCCCTCCAGGAAAGGGCGAAACTTCTCATCAGCATCGCCCATCCTGACGACCGCGAGATGCTTGACAGGGCCGCATTCGAGAGATTCGGCCCGCACTGGCATGTGGTCAAGGTCTGAGACCCTATCGGCTTCCCGCCATCTGGGCGGGACATACCCCCACGGTGAATTTCCCGGATGGAGTACCATCGGCATTGAAGCGGTGGATGCTCCCCCTGTTGACATAGTCGCCCGAATCGGCGATGAAGACACTCCCGTCAGCATTTATGAATATCCCGGAAGGTGAACTCATGGACATGACAGCCCTGACGACCCCGTCATCGGCCGAAGGAGCTTCCGGGGCCAGCCCCGGAGCGACAGTGATCCCTTCCGGACCGACGCTTATGCGGTTCGTGTGGTGGGTATATTCATGAGTCGTTGCGTCATAGTCCGAACCTATTGTGAAGAAACTGTTTCCGAAGGTGGTTGCGTAGGTAGCGGGAAAATCGAATCTTGCAACCACGCTGCAGGTCTTGCAGTCGATGATGACCGATCCGGCCGGAGATGACCCGTAGTCGCCTGCGGCATTGACGAGGATATATTCAGGATACTTTCCGTTCTGCAGGAAGGCCCCGTAGAGGTTCTTCATCCCGGTGTCGATGGTTCCGATGGTATCCATGGTGGCGGCATCCACGACTGAGATTGTCTGTTCGTAGCCGTGTCCTCCCAGGTAGGCATACCCGCCCGTGTTCGCGACGAAGAGTTTTCCCTCGTAGAGAACTATTCCTTCAGGTTCGTAGCCCACTTCGGCCTTTGCGAGCAGGCTGCAGTCATCGAGACTCAGCTTTGCCACATAGCCGTCGTCTGCATAAGAAGTGGCGTAGAGCCATCCGTTTACCTCGTCGGCGACAAGTTTCCTGACATTCGGGACGATTTCTGTCCGCGCGAGGGACTTTCCGTCCGTCCCGCAGACCTGGATGATGTTAGAGCCGTTGACTGCGATGACAATCCTGTCCTCAAGCACGAGAAGGTCATTGGCAGTGTCCCCGAGAGGACAAGCGTTGGCAGCGGAAAAGATGTCTGCGGTGACTTCTCCGGTCTCGAGATCCAGGACTGACAGTGAAGCGTTGTTGGCACCATAGCCTCCGTTGTTGAGGATGTAGATTCTTTCAGCCGATGGCTGGATGTTGTCCTTGTCCGGGTTCTCCCCGGTGCACGAGGCTGCAGCAACAAGAATCACAGCCGACATCAGGGCAATTACAGTTCTTGGACTTGTTTTCATGTTTCGTTATTGATTTGATTGTTTGCGAGTCAATGGATTTCGATTGTTATTCTCAGGTTTGCGCCAGTCCCCGGCATCGGGTACCGGCGGACAATCTCGTATCTGGCGCAGAACAGGTTGGAGATGTCGATGGCGGCTTTGAGCCTGGTCCTCCCCTTTGCCGGGAAAGTCCTCGAGATGGTCAGGTCCGTGGTGTTCCAGCCCTTCAGCAGTGTGTCCGGATTGTTGTCTGAGGCGCTGTATCTCTTCCCGGAGAACAGGATGGAAGCACTGAACTCCCATTGCCCTCGAGCGGCAGTCATGACTGCCGAACCCGAATGGAAGGGCGTGTAGGGTATCTGGCCGCCGTAGCCGATGTTCCCGGGGTCGCTCCGGTCAGTAGCCTTTTCAAATGAATATGTGAACAGCGAATTGAGGTCGAATCCGGAGAGATTGCATCCGTGGCTGACCTGAAGTGTGACGCCTCCTCCGCGGACCTCCCCGAAATTCATCATCGACCATCGGAACTGGCTGTTTACTGGGACAGCGACAATCTTGTCCCTGACCCTGTTGAGGTAGCCGTCAGCGGAAAGACGGATGTGATGCTTCCATTCATCCGGAGAATCCAGGTCGAAGCCTATGTCCGCCTGGCGGGCGTATTCGGGCCGGATTGCCGCATTTCCGGTCAGGGTATAATAGAGATCGTTGAAAGTCGGCACTCTGAATATGTCCTTGTAGAATGCCCTGGCCGCGACTGTGCCGCTTCCGTTCTCCCAGCTCGCAATCACCGCGGGGGAGAACTTCTTCAACGGTTTCGCGGCCTTTTCCGTGAAATCCTCCACTCTCGTGAAGAGCAGGGAAGGCTGCAGGGTGAAACCTCCGGCGTAGAGTCTCAGGGCAGCGGCCGCCCTCGTGTCTATTCTGAGTACATGGTTGAAATCCTTGACGTCGCAGTCCAGGTCCGATAGCCTGTTGTCGAGGGACAGGCCTCCGGAGATGAATCTTGAGGGCTGCCAGGACACTGACATCGACAGCGAAGCCACCCTCTGGTTGAAATGGTTCAGTGTCGTTTTCCCTCCGACCGTTGAGGATTCGTATTCAAGCCGGTCGGAAGAAGCTTTGGAGTTGACAAGGATGGCGCAGGAGCCGAATGATTTGCGGAATGATGCCTGGAGAGAGCGTTCGCTGTCTTTCTGCCTTTCGGAAGGCTCATAGAGGTCCGACAGTCTCCGGATTACCGGGCCGGGGAGCCCCCTGTCAGAAGTGTAGGCGGAGGCTCCAAGGCTAAGGCTGCCACCGAAAGGGGAGGCCCACAGCCCCATGCTGAACCGGCACGAACTGATGTCCCCGCCCTTGCGCCTGCCGGTGCTGTCTTCATGTTCATTGACAAGCCTGAACCGGTAGTCGCCGTCGGAACGGAGCATCGCGGCATCGGCGCTCAGGGCGGCTTTCCTGAACTTCTTCTCAACGCGCAGGGAGGGGCTGAAAGTTCCCCATGATCCCGTCTTGAGCCTTGCCGTCAGGTTCCAGTCCTTTTCGCCGAAGACCGGGACCCGTGTCCGGAGATGTACCACGGACGCGCTGGCATATTCATCAGCGGACATCAGCAGGCTTGTCCTTTGGGCGTTGGTCACGGAGATGGACTCCAGTTCGTCGGGAGAGTACCTTCCGAGGTCAATCTGCCCGTTCTGCGCGTTGGTAATGCGCTGCCCGTCAAGGAATATGCCGACGTGGCCCGAGCCCAGCGAACGCACGTCCACAGTCTTGAGGCCTCCGATTCCTCCGTAGTCCTTGATGCGCACACCGGGAAAAAACTCCAGGGCATCGGCCGCCGAAGCCGGGGCAATCCTGCGGAGCATGTCTCCGGAGAAATACGAGCCTGGTGTGTCGTGGGGAAGGGCGGATGTCCTTATGTGGGATGTGCTGATTGTGTCTGCTGACGGGACAGCACGGGAAACGGATGTCCCGTCCAGCAGCATGGAGACACTTCCCGGCTGGGCCAGGATTATGGATAACAATGCTTCCGCCCTGATGAGCAGAATTGTCAAGATGTGTTTCTTCACGATAAAAGACTCCTGTCGTCCCGCAGTAATTCAACTATCATCGTTCCGGCAGGCTTTCTGGCTTGTCCCTGGGAATCAGGACTCACAGCAGCGGGTACTGTCACGGATTCTCACCGTGTTTCCCTGTTGACCGGAGATTTCTCCACGGATCCGGAACTGCTTACGGATGCAAAAGTACGAAATAGTTGCTAACTTTGCAGCGCAATTTCAAACCGCAATTTCAAAACACATCTTAAATGGACAAAATTTCATATGCTCTTGGAATGAGCATCGCCCAGAGCCTGCTTCAGTCAGGTGTCACAGAACTCAATGTTGAGGATTTCGGAGCTGCCGTAAAGGCCGGCATTTCCGGTCAGAAGCCGGCTCTCGATTTCGAGGAGGCCGGCAGGATTCTTGACGACTACTTCCAGAACCTCCAGGCCCAGCAGGCTGCCAAGGCCGCAGAACTGGGTGAGGCCATGAAGAAGGAAGGCGAAGCTTTCCTTGCAGAGAATGCCGGGAAAGAAGGCGTCGTGGTGCTGCCCAGCGGTCTCCAGTACAAGGTCATCAAGGAAGGCAACGACAGGATGGCAGGAAAGACAGACACTGTCAGGTGCCACTATGAGGGACGTTTCATCAACGGTACCATCTTCGACAGTTCCTACAAGAGAGGAGTTCCTGCCGAATTCGGAGTCAACCAGGTCATCAAGGGGTGGACAGAAGCACTTCAGCTTATGGGTGAAGGCGCAGAATGGGAACTCTACATCCCGTACAATCTTGCTTACGGAGAGGCTGGAGCACATGGCTCCATCCCTCCGTATTCAGCCCTCATCTTCAAGGTTGAGGTCCTGAAGGTTCTCTAGAAGAGCGATTTGCTTTCTTTTTACATGGAGGGCGTCCAGAAGGATGCCTTCCATTATTTTGTACCCTTCCGGGTTCGGATGCACACCGTCCCGTGAATATTCAGTATCGCGCAGATGTAACAATTCCGGTCGAAAAATGCTATCTTTGCGATGCCCATCCCATAGATAGCATGTCATCTTCCTTATTTGCGGACAGGTATCCTTCCAAACTTCTGGAAGACGCAGTCCAGTCCATATCTTCCCTTCCGGGAGTCGGGAGGCGCAGCGCCCTGCGTCTTGCCCTCCATCTTCTCCGCCAGCCGGAGGAGAATGTCCGCCATTTCGCCGATTCGATAGTCAGGATGCGTGAAGAAACGAAGTATTGCAGGGAGTGCATGATGATTTCCGACGGCGACATCTGCCCTATCTGTTCTGACAGGACACGTGAGAGGAACACCGTCTGTGTCGTGGAGAATGTCAGGGATGTCATGAGCATCGAGAAGACCGGACAGTACCACGGGCTCTACCATGTGCTCGGGGGAATCATCTCGCCGGTCAACGGAATCGGGCCTTCGGACCTGTCCATCCGCGAACTTGTCAGGCGAGTCGGTGAACTTGCTTCCTCCAATCCTCCTTCCGAAGTGGAGGTGGTGCTGGCCCTGAGCGGTGACGTGGAAGGGGAAACTACCTCATTTTATATATTCAGGCAGATAGAATCCTTCGGTGTCCGCGTCTCCTCCCTTGCCCGCGGGCTGGGTTTCGGGGATGACCTTGAATATGCCGATGAACTCACCCTGGGCCGTTCGATTGTCAACCGACAGGAATTCAAACCATGATATTCAGATCAATTCTTCTTGCAGTCTCGCTCTGTGCTGACTGCTTTGCAGTGTCGGCATGCTCCAGCGTGAAGCTTGAGTCCCTTGATGCGAAAAGGGTATTCCCGATAGCACTAACTTTCGGGGTGATCCAGTCCTTGCTTCTCTTCCTGGGCTGGCTGTTCTCTGACCTTTTTGTTGGTTATGTCGAAAAGTTCGCCGGTCTGATAGGCTTCCTCCTTCTCCTTTACGTGGGAGGCGGGATGATTCTTGAGGCGATAAGGGGCGGGGAAGAGCCACGGGACCTGAACGGCCTCAGGAATGTCATTATCGGCGGAATCGCCACAAGCATCGACGCCTTTGCCGTGGGTATCAGCCTTGCGATGGGCATGACACCCCGTCCGGAGGTCGTTTCGGACATCATCGCAGTCTTTGCGGTTACCGTCGCATCCGTTGCTGCAGGCATGTACGGTGGCCATCGGGTGGGGCGCCGCTTCGGCCGTCAGGCGGAGATTGCAGGAGGTGTTGTGCTGATATTGATAGGCCTGAATATTCTCGTTGATTTCATTCCGGTTTTCAATTAGTAGGCCTTGTCTCTTGTTTTTACAAAAAAACTGCCTATTTTTGCCGGACTGACCAGTTGGTACGGTCAGGGGCTGATGTTTAACTTTCGGGACCGGGAGGTTCCGGCAAAACTGGAAGGACATGATCTCGATTTTTTTCAGGCGGGATGGAAAGCTTCAGCTCTCCCAGTCCGAGAAGGATTTTTCCGGGCTGGCCAGGGAGGATGTTCTTTGGATCGACCTTCTGTCTCCTTCAAGCGAAGAAAAGCATACTGTTGACGATTTCCTCGGCGAGGAAATCCAGAGCCGTGCACAGGCAGAGGAAATCGAGAGTTCTTCACGTTTCTCCGAAACCGAGGAAGCGATCTTCGCCAACACCAACTTCCTGATGCCGGGTCCGGACGGCTATTCGATGGAGGCTGTTTCCTTCATCTTCGTCGGGGGCAGTCTCACAACTCTCCGGGATGTGCCGCTCCGCAGCTTCTCCGAGCTCCAGAGAAAGGTCTGCGTCATGCCCCAGCTGTTTCCGAACGGCTATTCCATCTTTGCCAGCATAATGGACCAGCGTGTTGACCTGGATGCGGACATGATCGAGCTGCTCTCCAAGGAGATTGCCCAGTACGGCAAGCGTGTCAACCAGCGGGAGGACATCAACGAGGACTTCCTCATCGACATCAACCAACTTCAGGACATGACGATGACTGTACGCGAGAACATTGTGGACAAGCAGAGGCTGATCGGCAACCTCATGAAGAGTGACAAGTATCCTGCCGAACTCCAGGGGCGTTTTGCTATCATCCTCCAGGACATCACCTCCCTGATCAACCACACGAATTTCAGTTTCGAGAGGCTGGAGTATCTCCAGGAAACCGTTGTGGGTCTTATCAACCTGGACCAGAACAACATCATGAAGATTTTCACCCTGGTCTCTGTCCTCCTGATGCCTCCGACACTTGTCGCCAGCTTCTACGGGATGAATGTCCCCCTCCCGTTCATGGGAAAGAACTGGGCCTGGATTGCCATCATAGTCTTCATGGTCCTGACTGTGGGGATCGTCGTCTTCCTTTTCCGAAAGAAAAAGATGCTTTGATTTTTGCATTCTGGAGCCTCTTTCCTTTTGTGAATCAGATATTTTTGACTATTTTTGCACGCCTTTGCGTTGAAGGTGCCCTCCGGGCTACCGTCGACGAGGTATAAGAATAATGTTAAACAACTAGTTATCATTAAATTACAATTATGGCAGAAGAAACAAAGATCGAAGAGGTGAAGAAATCTTCCCTCAATGCATCAGTCGCTCCGGAGGAGTTCGATTGGGATGCTTTTGAAGGCAACGCCGAAATCTACGGCAATGCCGACAAGGCCTCTATTGAGGCAGCTTATGACCAGACACTTTCAAAGGTCGTCGAGAACGAGGTCGTCGAAGGTGTCGTTACCTCCATCACCAAGAGAGAGGTTGTCGTCAACATCGGTTACAAGAGCGAAGGTGTCATCCAGGCTCCTGAGTTCCGTTACAACCCTGATCTCAAGGTAGGTGACAAGGTAGAGGTGTACGTCGAGTCCGCAGAGGACAAGAAGGGCCAGCTCATCCTTTCCCACAAGAAGGCCCGCGCCCTCAAGTCATGGGACAGGGTCAACGAGGCATTTGCTGCTGACGAGGTTGTCAAGGGTTACATCAAGACCCGCACAAAGGGCGGCATGATTGTCGATGTCTTCGGAATCGAGGCCTTCCTCCCGGGTTCCCAGATCGACATCAAGCCTATCCGTGACTACGATGCATTCGTGAACCAGAATATGGACTTCAAGATCGTCAAGATCAACCAGGAGTACCGCAATGTCGTCGTCTCCCACAAGGCTCTCCTCGAGGCAGAGCAGGAGGCACGCAGGGCTGAACTCATCGGCAAGCTCGAGAAGGGTCAGATCCTTGAGGGTACTGTCAAGAACATCACCAACTACGGCGTATTCGTTGACCTCGGCGGTGTTGACGGTCTCATCCACATCACTGACCTCTCATGGGGCAGGATCGACAGCCCTGAGGAGGTCGTATCCCTCGACCAGAAGATCAAGGTCGTTGTCAAGGAGTTCGATCCTCAGCAGAAGAGAATCGCCCTCGGCTACAAGCAGCTTACCCCTCATCCTTGGGACAACCTCAACCCTGACCTCAAGGTCGGTGACACCGTCAAGGGCAAGGTCGTCCTCATCGCTGACTACGGTGCATTCGTCGAGATTGAGCCGGGTGTAGAGGGTCTTATCCATGTCTCCGAGATGTCCTGGTCTCCAAGGCTCCACAGCGCACAGGAATTCCTCAAGGTAGGTGAAGAGGTAGAGGCACAGGTCCTTTCAATCGACCGCGAGAACAGGAAGATGTCCCTCGGCCTGAAACAGCTCACACCTAACCCTTGGGAGAACATCCGCGACAAGTATCCTGTCGGATCTGTCCACAAGGCAGTTGTCCGCAATACCACCAACTTCGGTGTGTTCGCAGAGCCTGAGGATGGCGTTGAGGGTCTCATCCACATCAGCGACCTCTCCTGGGACAAGATCAAGCATCCGTCAGAACTCGTTGCTCCTGGTGATGTCATTGATGTCGTCATCCTTGATTTCGACGAGGCCAACCACAAGCTCAGCCTCGGACACAAGCAGCTCACTCCTAACCCTTGGGATGCAATCGAAGAGAAGTATCCTGTCGGTTCAACCGTTGAGGGCACCGTTGCTTCAATGACAGACAAAGGCGCCAACGTCAAGCTCCAGGGCGAGGATGAAGGCTTTGCATTCAGCCGCGACCTCATCAAGGAGGACGGCAAGACCGCTGTAGTCGGCGAGACTCTTCCTTTCAAGGTTGTCGAGCTCAGGAGAAGCACCCGCAGAATCCTCCTTTCACACGTGCGTACATATTCTGAGGCAAAGGTCGAGAAGGCTGCAGCTGAGGCTGACAACACCAAGAAGGCTGTCAAGAAGATCAATTCCAATCTTGAGAAGACCACTCTCGGTGACATCAGCGAACTCGCTGCCCTCAAGGACAAGCTTGCAAAAGGTGAATAGTCCATGGATTTCACTTTGACGGTTCTGGGCACGGCTTCTGCCAAGCCCAGCACCGCAAGATATCAGAGCGCTCAGGTACTTTCCGTACATGGGCGCTCTTTTCTGATAGATTGCGGTGAAGGTGTGCAGACTCGTCTTCAGGAGGCACATGTCTCATTGCAGAAGATAGAGTCTGTCTTCATCTCACATATTCATGGAGACCACGTTTTCGGCCTCTTCGGCCTCCTTTCGACAATGGGGATGATGTGCAGGACGAAGCCGCTGGTCATCTACGGCCCCGTCAGCCTTGGCCCGATCCTGAAGTTCTTCCTGTCCTACTATGGCGACGGAATCGGCTTCGAGGTGGTTCACAAGCCCCTCAGCCTTAAGGCCCCGGAAGAGATCTACAGTACCAAGTCGCTGTCAATAAGTGCTTTTCCTCTACATCACAAAATCGAAACTTTCGGCTATATATTCAGGGAGAAAGAGCCCCAGACGAACGTGAAGAAGTGGAAGATTGATGAATATGCCCTTTCGCTCACCGAGATAGGCACCGTCAAGCGTGGCGAGGATGTCGTCAGGACTCTGCCGGATGGCAGGGAGCAGGTGCTTCCAGTCAGCGAACTTGGCTACAAGCCATATCGTGGACGGTCCTTCGCCTACTGCAGCGACACTGCGCCTTTCGATGCCCTTGCTGGATGGGTCAAAGGTGTTGATTTGCTTTACCACGAGGCGACCTATCTTGCTTCCCAGGCGGATCTGGCAGCCTTGCGCTACCATTCCACCACAGTCCAGGCTGCCACCTGTGCACTTCAGGCCGGAGCCGGCAGACTGGTTGTCGGGCATTATTCCTCCCGGAACAGGGATTCCAGGCAGTATGAGGAGGAGTGCAGGAGCATATTCCCGGAGAGTTATGCCGCAGATGACGGGTCTGTCTATGATTTGCCCCTTGTCAGGCTTCCGGTTTGATGATACTTCTTCAAACTTTGACTATATTTGGACTGATACTTTGCGAAAGAAGACAGATGAAGCGCACAGCACTTTTCATTACCGCAA